>CAJQPD010000222.1 GCA_905480085.1 uncultured Acidimicrobiia bacterium | reverse complement strand
TGAGCGCCCTGCTGGGCTGGATCACCGGAGCGGTGGCCATCCTCACCGGATGGCTCTGGCTAGCCACCTACGGCGACCGCTGGCAACTCCCGTTCGCGGTGACTGGCCTGCTAATTGTCCTTGGATCCTTCTCGACCTGGTTGATGCTGGAAACCCCGAAGATCCTCCTGTTGGCGCCCTTCTACTCACTGGCGTTGTGGCTGGCGGTCCATCTCGAGCAAAATCGGATCGAACAGTGGCGAGAAACCCAAAGGCAAACTCAGAATCGAACCTTCTCGGCCGACGAGTTGCGTGATGACCCACTCGTCGACAGTCGGGAACAAACCCGTCAGCGTGACGCAACAACCCGCTACCCGGCGACCTTCCGCGAACTCAAAGCTCGACTCAGGACGATCGACAGCGACCCGTGGGCATGAAATGGTCACGTTGGCGAACCCCTCTTTGTCGCTCGACGGCGCCGATCGGCCTCCCGAAATGAAGGCGAGTTTGGAACGCGGTACCCGGGACGAGGAAAGCAGTCAAAGCCGCTACTATCTCGCCGCGTGCTGGCACTCAAACACCTGGCGTCCGGAAAAGTCAGGGAGATCTACGAAATCGACGACGAACGCCTGTTGTTCGTCGCAACCGACCGCATCTCGGCGTACGACGTCATCCTCGGCGACCCCATCCCCGACAAAGGCCGGGTCCTAACCGGTCTCTCGCTGCACTGGTTTGATCTCCTCGAAACCCCGAACCATCTCATAAGCACCGATCTGAGCGGCATTACCGGACTAACGGACTCGGATCTCGCCGAACTATCCGGACGCTCGATGATCGTGCGACGCTGTGAAGTCATTCCCGTCGAATGCGTGGTGCGCGGCTACCTGTACGGATCGTCGTGGCGGGAATATCGCGACGGTGGAGGCCCCACGACCGAGCATCTTCCCGCCGGACTGGCCATGGCCGACCAGCTTCCCGAACCCATCTTCACGCCTGCGACGAAAGCCGAGTCCGGCCACGACGAGAACCTCGACGAGGCCGGGGCCCGAGCCGCGCTTGGCGATGACCTCTATGATCGCCTCAGAACAACTTCGATCGAGATCTATCTGACCGCTGCTCGCTATGCGGCCGCCCGCGGGGTGATCCTGGCCGATACCAAGTTCGAATTCGGATACTCAAACGGGGAATTGCTTCTCATCGACGAAGTACTCACACCCGACTCCTCCCGGTATTGGCCGGCCGACGAGTATCAGCCAGGCGCGGCGGTCCCCTCCTTCGACAAGCAGTACGTCCGCGATTGGCTCGACGCCTCAGGATGGGACCATTCCCCTCCATCACCGCCGTTGCCACCCGAGGTGATTGCCGGGACCCGCGCTCGCTACGTCGAGGCGTTCGAGAAGATCTCTGGTACCTCGTTTGATTCGTATTTGAAAGGAACTTGATGGCCGACACCACGACCGTAACCGTCAACATTCGTCGTCGCCCCAGCATCTCGGACCCCCAAGGCGCCACCGTGGCCCGGGCATTAAGAGACCTGGGCCATGACGTGTCGGACGTGCGGATCGACAAGACCATCGAACTTCAGGTACCGCCAGGCGACGCCGACTCCATACGCGCCGCCGTCACCGAGATGTGCGAAAAACTCCTTGCGAACCCGGTGATGGAAGATTTCGAAATCGTCATCAATCCATGAAAACGGCTGTCGTCGTTTTCCCAGGCAGCAACTGTGAGCACGACGTCGTATACGCATTGGAAACACTCGGCGGCTCAGCTGACCTCGTCTGGCATCGTGACACCGACCTGTCCGGGTACGACAGCGTCGTGCTTCCCGGCGGGTTCGCCCACGGCGACTATCTGCGTACCGGGGCAATCGCTCGCTTCTCCCCGGTGATGGCCGAAGTCAACCGACTCGCCGCTTCCGGCGCTCCGGTGCTTGGCATCTGCAACGGTTTTCAAATTCTGTGCGAGGCCGGTCTCCTCCCGGGTGTGCTTCTCCAGAATCGCGACCTCAAGTTCATTTGCAAGCCAATCCATCTGCGAGTCGAGTCGACCAACTCCATCCTCACGAGAGCAGCTCAAGTCGGTGACGTACTTGAGATTCCTCTCAACTCCTATGAAGGAAACTTCACCGCCGCACCGAGCGAGCTTGCCTCGCTCGAATCGGCTGGACGGGTTCCACTTCGCTATTCGGATGCGTCGGGAAACATCGACGCGACGAACAATCCGAATGGGTCAACCAACAACATTGCGGCGGTTTCAAATGGAAACGTCGCCGGCATCATGCCGCACCCTGAACGGGCAATCGAATTGATCCTGGGATCGGCGGACGGTCGAATCCTGCTCGAATCGTTCCTGGAGTCAAAAGTCTCATCACATGTCTGAGACGCTGCCGATCCACCAAGCGCTCGGCATGACAGACGACGAGTACGCCGACGTGTGTGACATTTTGAACCGCCCGCCGACCGAAGCCGAACTGGCCATGTACTCGGTGATGTGGTCGGAACACTGTTCGTACAAATCGTCGAGAGCCTTCCTCGGCCGATTCCCGACCTCGGCGCCCTGGGTGGTGGTCGGACCGGGCGAAAACGCCGGAGTCGTCGACCTTGGCGACGGTTGGCTGGCGGCGCTGCGGATCGAATCACACAACCATCCGTCCTTCGTGGAGCCGTACCAGGGCGCCGCCACCGGAGTGGGAGGGATCCTTCGGGATATCTTCACAATGGGTGCCCGACCAATCGCGCTTTGGGATCAGATCCGATTTGGACCGCTCGACGACCCACACAATCGCTACCTGCTGGCCGGGGTCGTTGCCGGCGTGGCTGGATACGGCAACGCCGTCGGTGTGCCGACGGTTGGCGGCGAAGTCGCATTCGAGGAGTGCTATTCGGGTAACCCGCTCGTCAATGTCATGTGCCTCGGCATCATGCGCAAAGAACAACTCGTACTCGGAACGGCCGGAACCCCCGGAACCATCGCGGTGTTGCTCGGCTCAAGTACCGGTCGTGATGGGATCGGCGGAGCCTCGGTGCTCGCCTCGGCATCGTTCGATGCCGGTTCAGACACCAAGCGCCCCACGGTTCAAGTCGGTGACCCATTCGAAGAAAAGAAGCTGATTGAAGCCTGCCTGGAACTATATGACCGGGCCCTGGTTGTGGGGGTCCAGGACCTCGGAGCAGCTGGATTGTCATGTGCCACATCCGAACCTGCTGCCAGGGCCGGAACCGGCATGGACGTGGACCTCGGCAGGGTTCACGTCCGCGAAGCGGGCATGAGCGCCGCCGAACTCCTGATGTCCGAATCTCAAGAGCGCATGATGGCCTTTGTGGATCCGGCGAACGTCGAGGCGGTGCTGGCAGTCGCCACCAAGTGGGAGATCGACGCCTCCGTAGTAGGAACCGTCACCGCAGGGGACACTCTGCGGATCTCCTACAACGACCGGGTGGTGGCCGAGATGCCGGCGGCGTCCCTATCCGAAGCAGCTCCGATTCTCCGACGTGACTCGGCACAGCCCGACTGGCTCGAAGGCCTGTGGGCCGACACCCTTGAATACCGGGAAACCCCCGACATCACAAGTTGTCTGCTGGAGGTTCTCGCCGACCCCTCGATCGGTGACCCCTCGTGGGTGTATGAACAATACGATCACCAATTGTTCCTCAATACAATCGTCGGTCCTGGCGAAAACGGATCGCTACTGCGAATCAAAGGAACCGAAAAAGCTCTGGCCGTCTCGACCGACGGAAACGGCCGCCAGTGTTACCTCGACCCTCAGCGGGGTGGTGCCAACCTTGTATGGGAAGCCGCCTTGAATGTCGCCATGCTCGGAGCCAAGCCCATGGCCGTCGTCGACAACCTCAACTTCGGCAACCCCGAGAAACCCGAGGTCATGTGGCAATTCATTGAGACCGTCGAAGGAATGTCCCTGGCCTGCGAAGCTCTCGGGGTTCCGGTGGTCGGTGGCAACGTCTCGTTCTACAACGAAACCGACGAGGTCGACATATACCCGACGCCGATTGTCGGGATGCTCGGGTTGGCCGATCCCGCCCCACGCTCGGTCCCCCGCCTTGACAGTGCCGAGGAGGGTATGTCCATCTGGATGTTCGGTCCGCAAGATTCTCGAAACCTCGCAGGGAGCGCCTTCGAGAAGATCATCAAAGGTCACGTCGGGGGGCGACCAACGAGCTCTAACCCCACGATTGGCAAAGCAGTCATCGAGTTGGCGATCGCCCTGGCCCAACAAGAATTGGTGCCCGTCATGCACGACATTTCAGATGGTGGGGTAGCCGTGACCCTCTCCGAGGTATGTATTGCTTCCCAGGTCGGCGCTCACGTGGCCTACTCAAGTTGGGCCGGCCTCTTCGCCGAGGCCCCTCACGGCTTCATTGCTGCAGTCCCTGACAACCACGCAGCAGCCATCCGGGCGATCGCGGATGACCTGGGGGTTCCCCTGAACGAACTTGGTACGTTTGGTGGCGACCACATCAGCTTCGACGACACCCGGGGCGGGGTCACCAGCATTCCGCTCTCCGAAGCGGGCGTCGCCTGGTCTGGCGCTATCCGTTCACGAATGGGCTGAGCCCGCTCAACGTATGCCCCACCGCACCTGGAAGGCCAGCAGCAAGATGACGAGCGCCAACCCCACGGCGATGGCGACGGCGGACCTGGGGACGGAGGGTCGCTTCAATCGACGGACCGGATCCGAGGTCTCATATGCGGGACGCCCACAATCGGGGCACGAGGTTCCTCCGACAGGATGGTCGCAGACAAAGCAGTACCGCACGATCACAGCATACGCACTGACGAGCGACAAGTAACATGGGTGCCTAGTGACCATCGATGATCTTTCCGAGCCGGGCGAAGAGTGCGGCGTGTTCGGGGTATACGCCCCGGGCCAACAGGCATCGCAGCTGACCTACTTCGGCCTGTTCGCTCTCCAGCACCGCGGCCAGGAAAGCGCCGGAATGGCCGTGTCGAATGGCGAGACCACCATGATCTCCAAAGACATGGGTCTGGTCACCCAGGTATTCGACGAACAGACCCTGGCCGCCCTCGACGGCCACCTAGCCATCGGACACACCCGATATTCGACAACCGGATCAACCGTCTGGAACAACGCCCAGCCCACTTACCGGCAGGTCGGCGAATCGGCGGTGGCACTGGCACATAATGGGAACCTGACCAACACGCTTCAGTTGGCTGAGGACCTTCAACTGGCCAACGTAACCGATTCCGAACTCATGCTCGAAGCCATCTCACGGGAGGTCGACTCCACCCGGTCGGACGGCAACGGATTAGCCCATGCCGTGCTGAAGTCGGCCCCAATGTTCGAAGGAGCCTTTTCTCTCACGATCATGGACCAGGGCAATCTGGTTGCCCTGAGAGATTCCCACGGATTCCGGCCGCTTTGCCTGGGCAGCCTGGGTGACAACGGTTGGGTGGTGGCGTCCGAGACCGCCGCTCTTGACATTCTCGGTGCCGAGTTCATCAGAGAGATTGAACCGGGCGAAATGATCGTCATAAACGCGTCAGGCCTCAAAAGCTACCGACCGTTCGCAATCACTCCCGAACCCAAGCTCTGCGTGTTCGAATTCGTATACTTCGCTCGACCGGACAGCCATTTGCTCGGACGAAACATCCATGCGTCGCGTCAAGAAATGGGACGACTTCTCGCCACCGAATCACCCGTCGAAGCCGACGTCGTAGTTCCGGTCCCCGAATCAGGTATCCCGGCCGCCCAGGGCTTCGCGGAAGTGAGCCGGATCCATTATGCCGATGGGCTCATCAAGAACCGGTACGTCGGCCGCACGTTCATCGAACCATCTCAGATGCTGCGCGATCGTGGCATCCGGATGAAACTCAACCCGATTCCCGCCACCTTGAAAGGTCAACGTGTGGTTCTCGTCGACGACTCGATCGTACGGGGAAGCACTACCCGGCAGCTCGTCACGATGGTCCGTGAGGCGGGCGCATCCGAGATTCATCTCCGCATCTCGTCGCCGCCCTATCGCTGGCCATGTTTCTACGGCATGGACACGTCAGATCGATCACGGCTGCTGGCGGCGGAACGAAACGTCGATGAGATTCGCGAGTTCCTCGAGGTCGACTCATTGGCGTATCTGAGTATCGACGGCCTCATGGCTGCCGCCGGAGG
>CAJQPD010000221.1 GCA_905480085.1 uncultured Acidimicrobiia bacterium | reverse complement strand
CGCCCCACTTTCCGATCCCCTCGTGACGGCTTCGCCGTGAGGGCGTCCCTGGTACCCAAATCAGCGGCCCCGTTCCACAAGTCTGCTGGAGCTTTCACAAAGCCGGTGGCGGCTTCCCTTCGTCACAAGGAACTCCTCCTCGAAACCCCTGCTAATGCTGGCGGCGGGTGTATCGAAGGTCAGGAACGGTGCGCTCCGCCCCCGCCCTCCTTGGACACACTTCGCCGACTGAGCTGATCATGGGCGGGAAGACCCGTACCAGCAAGCGCCGCACCGATACGGGGCGGGTACCCCGGAAGCGATCCAAGAAACGGTCATCTTTGCGTAGGGCCGACGGCCGGATCATCACGATCGCACTGGTGATTGTCGTCACCTGGTCTTTGATCGGTTTCAAGTTGTTTCAAATCCAGGTCGTCCAGGCCGCCGAGTTCTCAGAGCAGGCCCTGGATCAGCGACTCACCACTCATGAGTTTGCTCCATATCGGGGAACCATTTTCGACCGCACCGGGCACCAGATGGCCCTGACGATCCAAGGCGTCACCGTGTGGGCGAATCCACAGGTGGTCGAGAACCCAACGTTGACCGCTCACCTGGTGGCGGGTTCACTTGGTATCGACGAAGACGCCCTGGCGCAGAAACTTGCCAGTGACAAGTCGTTTGTGTTTGTGAAGCGCCAGTTGGAAGCTGAGCAGGTCGAAGGCCTGCGTTCTCTAGACCTGGCGGGAATCTACTTCGAACCCGAGCCGAAAAGGGTCTACCCGAATGGACCACTTGCCGCCCAGGCCGTCGGGTTCGTCGGGATAGACGGAACCGGTATCGAGGGGCTTGAGTATTCGTATGATGAAGAGCTGTCGGGGGTGGCCGGTTACCTGATCGACGAGAGAGACCCGTATGGGCGTCCGATTCCGCAAGGGTTTCAACAAAGCGTTCCGCCGATCCCCGGAGCGGATCTTCTTACCTCCATGGACATGTCTATTCAGTTCATGGCCGAGCAGGCCTGTCTCGAGACGATCGAACGAACCGATGCGCTCGGGTGCTCCATCGTGGTGCTCGATCCAAAAACCGGAGAGATTCTGGCGATGGCGGTTTTGCCTTCTTTCGATCCAGGGGACTTCAACTCATACGATGAATCGACCTGGCCAAACTCAACGGTCAGAAACGTGTATGAGCCGGGTTCTACGCAGAAGCTCGTCACTGTGGCTGCCGCCATCGAAGAAAAGGCCGTCGCCTTCGATACCGAGATGGTCGTACCGTATGCAATTACGGTCGCAGGTCGAGAGATCAAGGACTTCGGTGATTTCCATGAGCCACTCCGGTTGACCGTTGCCGATATTGTGACCCGATCGTCCAATGTCGGAACAATCATGATCGGCCAGAAGCTCGGGGACGCTGCTCTGCGTGACTATCTGCACGCGTTCGGGTACGGCCAGCCCACCGGGGTGGATTTCGCCGGGGAGGCCACGGGGGTCGCCAATGTGGATCCGGAGTGCGGGTCCTGTACGGCATCGGCGGCCATCGGCTATTCGGTGTCGGTAACCCCTCTTCAAATGGCCTCGGTCTATGCCACGATCGCCAATAACGGCACCTGGATTCAGCCTCATGTCGTCAGATATGTCGATCACGGCGACGGTGACCCGCTGGCATTTGTCCCTGAGACCCGCGAGATCGTCTCGCCAGACACCGCCTTCATCATGAGATCAATGCTCCAGAATGTGGTCGATAACGGAACGGGTAAGGCCGCCGCCATCGACGATTACACCGTCGGAGGCAAAACCGGCACGACGTTGAAGTACCTGCCTGGTGGTGGATACAGCGAGGACCACATTGCCAGCTTCATCGGGATGGCTCCCATGAGCGACCCGCGCCTGGTCATCGCGGTCGTGGTCGACCGTCCCATCAATGGATATACCGGTGGGGCGGCCGCCGCGCCGGCCTTCGGGCAGGTCATGGAAAAGGCTCTCCATCATCTCGGGGTGGAACCCGATGCTTAGGCTCGACGAGCTGGCGACCGTCGTGGATGGTTCGAAGGTCATCGGGACCGGGAACCCGGTTATCGTTGATGCAACCCACGACAGCAGAACCGTCAAGCCCGGCAGCCTCTATATCGCCATCCGTGGCTCTGCCGCAGATGGCCATGACTTTATACCGCAGGCCATCTCCAGAGGAGCTGCGGCGGTCTGTGTTGACCACCGCGTCGAGTCCGATATTCCTCAGCTCCAGGTGCCATCCACGAGGGCTGCCCTTGGCCGCCTTTCGGCTGCGGTTTGGGGGCACCCGTCCAGGAACTTCAGATTGGTCGGCGTCACGGGCACGAACGGCAAGACGACCGTTACCCACATGATCGAGGCCATCACCACCGCAGCCGGCCAAAGAACGGGACTTATCGGGACCATCGGAGCGAGAGTGATCGGCGGGCCAACCCACGAGGCCATAAAGATCCCGCTCGAGCGGACCACTCCCGAGGCCACCGATCTCCAACGGCTTTTTGCAGAGATGGCGCTCGCCGGGGTGGACGTCGTTGTCATGGAGGTGTCATCCCATGCGCTGAGCCTCGGCCGGGTGGCGGGAACTGAATTCGCCATCGGAGCGTTCACTAACCTGTCACAGGATCATCTCGATTTCCATCAAACGATGGAGGACTACTTCTCGGCGAAAGCAACGCTGTTCGACAGCGTGCCCGTGGCAGTTATCCAGGCCGACAACCCATGGGGGAGGCGGCTCGTTGAACGGCTCCCGGATTCCACGACCGTCGTATCCGTCGGAGAGGGGGGCGAGGTGACAGCCACGGGAGTCACCTTGCACGTTGATCATTCGACCTTCACCCTCAACCTTGACTCCGGGAGCCTCCCGGTCCGGCTTCCGATCGCCGGACGGTTCAATATCGACAATGCGCTGGTGGCGGCCGGGTGCGCCCGTCAACTGGGGATCTCTCTGGACGTCATCGTCAGCGGCTTGTCCGCCCTGTTACCCGTTCCGGGCCGGTTTGAGCATGTCCAATCTGAATCTGGTCTCGATGTTGTGGTCGACTACGCCCACACCCCCGACGGTGTCGAAAACGCGGTGGCGGCGGGTCGAGCAATGACGGTCGGTCGGTTGATCGTCGTCGTTGGTGCTGGAGGAGATCGCGATCAGGGCAAGCGGCCCCACATGGGTGCGGCCGCCGGAGCAGCAGACTGGGTTTTCGTCACATCGGACAACCCGCGCTCGGAGCGCCCGGAAGACATCATTGCTCAGGTGATGGCAGGCATTGATGAAACGTCCTGTGTCACCGTCGAACCCGATCGGCGTCGAGCCATCTTCGCGGCGGTCGGAAAAGCTCGCCCAGGCGATCTTGTCATGATCCTCGGTAAAGGGCACGAGCAGGGGCAAGACATTGGGGGCGTGATCTACCCATTTGATGATCGGATGGTTGCTCGAGAAGCGATGGGGGTTGCCCGATGATCACCATGTTCGTGGCGGCGGCTCTGGGGTTTTTTGTGGCTCTGTTTGCCACCAGTCCGGCGATCCGGATCCTGCGCTCCCGGAACATTGGTCAGTTCATTCAGGAAGAAGTAGAGGGTCATAGCCACAAACACGGGACACCGACCATGGGTGGACTCGTGATCATCGCGGCCGTTGTGGTGGGCTATGTCGGGTCTCATTGGTCGCTCGCTCCGGAGAGTGCCGGAGGCGGCCTTGAGTTTGGTGGGTTCACCGTTGGAGGTG
>CAJQPD010000220.1 GCA_905480085.1 uncultured Acidimicrobiia bacterium | reverse complement strand
GTAAAGACAATCGTAGCCACACCAAGGAAGGCGCGGCGCGGAGTAGTCAGGCGATCGCACCTGATTCACGAAGTGCCTTGATCGCCGAACCCGACAGGCCCATGTCTGCAAGGACCAGGTCGGTATGAGTACCCGGCCCGGCAGGAGGAGCCGGCGTAGCTGACGGGGTCCGACTGAATCGGGGGGCCGGGGCCGGCTGCGTGATCCCATCGATGTCGACAAAGGTAGACCGCGCCACATTGTGAGGATGCTCAGCCGCCTCACCAAGCCGCAGGACCGGCGCAACACACGCATCGGTTCCTTCGAAGACCGCCACCCAACCTTCCCGGGTTTTCTCGGCAAACCGTTCGGAAAAGGCCCGGCGCAGATCTGGCCAGCGCGTCCGGTCATGCTGGGCGGGTAGATCGGTTTCGGCGAATCCGAGGCCCTTGAGAAGCGCCGCATAAAATTGCGGCTCGATGGCGCCTACCGCCATATAGAGCCCGTCCGCCGTTGTGTACGTGTCGTACCAGGGCGCCCCGGAATCCAGAAGATTTGTGCCTTTGCTGTCAAGGTCCCACAAACCGGCTGCTGCCAAACCGTACACAAACGTGGAGAGAATCGACGAACCATCCGTCATGGCGGCATCGACGACCTGGCCCAGTCCTGACTCCCTGGCCTCGAGCAGGCCACAAACCATCCCGAACGCCAGCAATAACCCTCCCCCTCCGAAGTCGCCAACGAGGTTGAGCGGAGGTACCGGCCTTTCTCCCTCCCTCCCAATCGCACCGAGAACGCCTGAGACGGCGATGTAATCGATGTCATGCCCGGCAGTCTGCGACAGCGGGCCGTTCTGCCCCCATCCGGTCATCCGACCATACACAAGACCGGGATTGCGTTCCCAGCACGAATCCGGCCCGAGCCCGAGCCGCTCTGCGACCCCCGGCCGAAATCCCTCAATGAGCCCATCGGCCGCTTCGATTAATTTCATCACGACTTCGACGCCGTCAGGATGCTTGAGATTCACTGCGATGGTCCGCCGCCCACGGTTGAGAACGTCATGCGAGTTCCAGTTCGCTCTGCCGACCTGATCGGGACGATCCACCCGGATGACCTCAGCTCCCATGTCGGCAAGCATCATTGCGCAGAACGGACCGGGGCCGATGCCGGCAAGTTCGACGATCTGGGTCCCGGACAATGGACCGGCCATCAGCCGAACACGCGATCAGCAGCCTCAGCGAGACGAGCGGACCGGCGCCCCAGGATGGGTGCCTGATCCGGGTGGGTAAGAATGTACGGGTCATTGTTGATGACGGCCTCGACAACCAGCGCGGCGACTCGCTCGACGCTGATGACGCCGCCTACGAGGTTGGCGGTGACATCCTGGGCGGCGACGTCGTTGACGAGATCCGCCGGTCGCATCCGGACCGAGTTTTCGCTGATCGGCGTGTCGACCACCATCGGGCATAGCACTGAGACACCGACACCAGCCGGTGCCAATTCACGGCGGAGCGATTCGGAAAGACCAACAACCGCGAACTTCGACGCGCAATACACGCTCAGATTCTCCATCCCGACGAGCCCACTCATCGAAGCGGTGTTGACGATATGGCCGGAACCTCGATTGATCATGGCTGGCACAAAGGCTTGCAGCCCATTGAGAACTCCCCAGAAGTTCACCCCCATCGTGAATTCCCAATCTGCGTCGGTCGCTTCGACAAACGGACCGAACACCGCCACACCTGCGTTATTGAATAGAAGGTCGCAGCCGCCCAAATCCTTTTCCACCATGCCTGCCAATTCGGCAACCGACCGCTTGTCTGTCACGTCGGTCGGGTGACCAAGCACCTCGATACCCGCCTCGCTGAGTTCGCCGACTTGTTGGGCAAGGGCGTTCCGGTCGAGGTCGGCGAGCACCACCCGGGCTCCTCGTCGGCCGAACGCTTTACCGATCCCAAGGCCGATTCCGCTAGCCCCTCCGGTGATCACGGCAGTCTGGTTTTCGAACATTCCTGTTCCTCCTGAACGTCAAACCGACGCTAGCGGAGTTCTGGCCCGATCCGACCCTGGCCACCCGCATGACCCTCACTGATCGGATGGTGAGTCGACGACCCCGAACCCGCCAAAGACAGCCGCTGGGTCAACCGACCGCCATTCCCCGCAAAACGATCGGCCGACCGGCACGACCTCTCAATCCGCCCGAGATCGGGCCCTACGACTCGCCGACACCATCGGCGGGCGTTTCACGGCTAGTTGGCTTCGGTTTCCGTCGGGGGGTCAGGCCATCATCGGTGAGACGCGAGGCGACCACTTCATGCTCCTGAAAATAGGCAGACACAAACGCCTGCATGATGGCAACGAGCGGCAGGGCCACGATCGCCCCGAGCGCTCCCATCAATGAGATGCCTGCCAGGACGGCCGCAAATCCGACCGCCGGATGGAGCGACATGGTCGAAGCGGTGATGCGTGGGGCGAGAATCAAGTTTTCAAACTGCTGATAGAGCACAAGCACGATGAGCACGGCCACCGCTTGACGCCAGTCGGTGAGCAGCCCGATCGCCACGGGCAGCGAGCCTGCAACAAAGGCTCCAACCGCGGGAATGAACTGTGAGATCACCCCCACCCAGATACCGAGCGACAGCGGGTCGGGGAGACCGATAATCGCCAGAGCAATCCACGTGAAAATCGAACTCACCAATGCCAGGAGCAGGCGGCTGTAGACGTAGCCACCCGTCTTGTCGATCGCCAACTCCCAGATACGCATGACCTCGGCCTGTCGGGCACCTTCGAATCGAGCGAACAACGAACGACGGATATTCGGTCCATCGGCCAGCAGGTAATAGGTGAACAGGAGCACCGACAACAGTTGGACGATGAAATTGCCGATAAACGAACCCGCGCCCACAACCCGAAACAACACGTCGTCGACGTACAGGCTGGCGTTGTCTGCCAGACCCGTCGCCCAGCTGAGAATCGTGTCGCCGGTGAGTGCAACTCCGAATTGCTTGTCGGCAAAATCAATCGCCGACTCGACAAACGTCGGAAGTCGTTCGGAAACCACCCCGATCTGGGTGGCTACCGGAGGAATCATGATGGCCACAAACCCGAACAAGAAACCGACGAGGACCATAAAGACGGCGAACGTTGCGAGCGGACGTTTCCATCCCCGGCGAACCAAGCGAACCACCGCAGGCTCCAGAGCAAAGCTCAGAAACAACGCAACGAACAACGCCAGGATGATCGAGCGAATTTGAACAAGCATCCACAGCGCACCAGCAATCGCCAAAATAGTGAAGACGGCCATGGCCGCCGCTCGAGGAACCCATCCAGGCATGTCGTGGTGACGGCGGCGTTCAGCCCCCGGTCCCAGAGTGTCGTCTACACCGTTTTCCACATCAGAACCCTAGCCAACGACAAGCGCACTCGATGATCCCTGGACCGGCCGACTATTTTTCGATTGGGGCACCAACCAGGTTCCCCCACTCCGTCCAGGAACCGTCATAGTTGCGAACGTTGGTGTGCCCCAGGAGGTGAGTGAGCACAAATCAGGTGTGCGACGATCGCTCCCCGATTCGGCAATAGGCGACGATGTCATCGTCAAGTCCAAGTCCCAGTTCGCCCTGGTAAATGGCCCTCAGTTCGTCCGCCGACTTGAAGGTTCCATCGTCGTTGGCCGCCGCCTTCCACGGTTTTGACACCGCGCCCGGAATGTGGCCACCCCGCATGGCGCCTTCCTGCGGGTAATCCGGCATATGCAGCTTCTCGCCCGAGAACTCCTCGGGTGATCGGACGTCGACGAGCGGTCCCGACGTGGCGAGATGGGCCAGGACGTCATCACGGAAGGCCCTGATTGGCGCATCATTCCTTAACGGGACCGGGTAGCCGACCGGAGTCACCGGCGACCCATCGGTCGTCATGGGACGGCCTTCGGCAACCCATTTCATCCGACCGCCGTTCATCAACCGTGTATCAGGGTGACCAAACAAA
>CAJQPD010000219.1 GCA_905480085.1 uncultured Acidimicrobiia bacterium | reverse complement strand
GACGGTTTCGAGAAACTCGTCGGATCGATCGGGCGAAGTGCCTGACGGAAGAAACCGGAGCAGAACCGGTCTGTCGAGGGGGAGGTCGGTGGCCAGCCATTCCTCGATGTCGCCGTCGGTTCCGAGCCGAACTTCAAGCCGGAATCGCTCCGGGAGTCGAGGGGCCATCAGGACGACTCGAACTTGAGTACGTCCAACCCGTAGGAGAGGCGAACGAACCCTTCGGACATATACAAACGCGCCGCAGCAGTGTTCTCAGGTTGGGTGTTCAGCAGCATGGAAGATGCTCCGTGTTTTTGACCCCATCTCAGGGAGGCCCGCACCAACGAACGACCAATCCCCTCGCCCTGGTGGTCCGGGTGAACGGCCACTCGCTGCAGGTAGGACACCGATCCGGCCACCCCGACAATGGCAAACCCGACAATGGCCGATTCCTGGCGCGTGACGAGGAACGAGCTGCGAGGAGTCGCCTCACGGGATTCAGCCAGTCCGGCCGCCCCCAGCCGCCAGGTGGGTTCGAACGCCAGCCGATCGATGGCTATCGCTACTTCCCAGTCAGGGGGATCTCCATTGCCGACCGGGATGCCGGGCGGGTCGATGCGGCCGTGTAGATCGCGCGAGAATAGATCGAGTCGTAGCCAGGGCTTGAAGCCAGCCTCTTTCCAGAGCTTCTGGCTCTCCCCGGGGAGCGGGGGGGATACGACTTGTCCGTAACCGGCAGCCAGTTCGCTCGCGCAGTCGGCCACGAACTCCTTGCTCCCGCGGACCAGTCGTAGCTGCACGCCAGGGAAGTCGTCGTTCCATGGCCTGGCCATGGCTTTGGCCCAGCCACGACGTAGCGTCAATTGTTCCGGCCACGTGCCGCGCATGGTGATAGTCACTGGCTACTTTCTCTCCGTAAGAGACACTCTATGGCCGCGAGCGGTTTTGTGGAGTCATCCGTTATGCCAGAGTGAGGTCGTGCACTTGTTAATGGTCCGCCACGATGCCTTCTCCATGCATGCCGCCGTCCGGCAACACCCCGAGAGGCCCGAACGCCTCCAAGCCGTGGTGGCCGGCCTGAACCGCGCCTCGGTTGATCTGAGTTCCATAGAGGCCGACCGGGTCGATCCCCAGGCCCTCCTTCGTGTCCACCCCCAGGCGTATGTTGATTCGATCGAGGCCTATTGTCGGGCGGGTGGCGGCTACCTCGACCCCGACACGTACGCGGTCAAAGCGAGTTGGGATGCCGCATTGCGGGCTGCGGGTGCCGGCATTCAAGCTGTCGCAGACCTTCGCCGCGGTGACGCAGACCTCGCCTTCCTGGCCATTCGTCCGCCGGGTCACCATGCGGTGGCGAGGCAGGCGATGGGGTTTTGCCTTTTCAACAACATCGCCGTTACGGCTCGACACCTGGTCGACAGCGGAGAGCGAGTGGCCATCGTTGATTTTGACGTTCATCACGGCAACGGCACCCAGGACCTCTTTGAACAGGATCCCAATGTCCTCTACCTGTCGTTGCACGAGTTTCCTTTCTACCCGGGGAGCGGATGGGTTGACGAGGTGGGAAGCGGGTCTGGAGCCGGCTTTACCGTCAACTTGCCGTTTCCTGCCGGATCTGGTGGCGACGTCTATCGCCATGCCTTTGGCCGAATCGTCGCACCGATTGTTGAGCAGTTTCAACCAGATTGGATCCTGGTTTCCGCCGGCTACGACGCCCATCGCGACGATCCTTTGGCGGATGGGATGCTGGTGGCTGAGGACTACGCCTATATGGGATCGGTCGTCGGTCGATTGGCTCCGGCCGCCGGGCGGGTGATCTACTTCCTGGAGGGTGGATACAACCTGGCGGCGATTGAGGCCTCCGTGGCGGCGACGATTGACGGCACGGTCGGCGCTTCCGACGGACACGTTGAAAGCGCGGGCCATTCTCCGGCGGCTGCCTGGCGGGCCGTCGACCTGGCGGCGGCCTCTCTGGCACCTTTTTGGGAGATCGGTTAAGTCGCGGGCCGCGTCGGCCGATGAACCAGTACGTAAAAAGGAGGGTGTTTGTCTGCCTCGCTCGATGAGCTGCTGAAGAAGATGATTGACGTCGGTGCGTCCGACCTTCACCTAAAGGTGGGGTCGCCTCCGGTGATGAGGATCGATGGTGAGCTGCATCCAACCAGCTTGCCGATGCTCCTCCCCAATGACACCGAGGAGTACGCCCATTCGATCTTCACCCAGCGGGCGGCCTCCGAGTTTCGTGAAATCAACGAAGCAGACTTCGCGTACGGCAAGGCCGAACTGGGACGTTTCCGCGTAAATGTTTACCGGCAAAGGGGATCGGTGAGTCTCGTATTGCGTCGGGTCCTTCCTTCGACCCAGAACTTCGAGGAGCTTGGACTTCCGACCGTACTTGAGAAGCTATCTCAGGAGAGTCGCGGGTTGCTGCTGGTGACCGGTCCGACCGGATCGGGAAAGACCACGACGCTTGCCTCGATTATCGATTACATGAACCGCACGCGTCGCGTCAACATCATCACGATCGAGGATCCAATCGAGGTTCTCCACCGCGACAAGCTGTCGATTGTCGCGCAGCGGGAAATTGGGATGGATACCAAGGACTTCAGCGAAGCACTCAGGCGAGCACTTCGGCAAGACCCCGACATCATTCTGATCGGGGAAATGCGAGACGCCGAGACGGTCAAAGCTGCCCTGCAAGCTGCCGAAACTGGCCACCTTGTGTTGTCGACGCTGCACACCGTTGACGCCACCGAATCCGTCAGCAGAATCATTGACTTCTTCCCGCCTTATCAGCAGCAACAGGTGCGAATCATGTTGGCAGCGACTCTCAAGGGCGTCGTTAGTCAGCGACTGTTGGAGAAGGTCGATGGCGGCCGGGTTCCTGCGGTGGAGATCATGACGAATAACGGTCGGGTTTACGATCGTATCGTCGACGCTTCCCAGACCAATAGCCTGGTCGAAGTCATCTCAGAATCAGAGTTCTACGGTATGCAGACCTTCGATCAGTCGATCCTCGGTCTGTTCAAAGCCGGCTTGATCTCGTTTCAGACGGCTATGAGTTCGGCTTCGAATCCGCACGACTTCCGGGTCAAAGCAGAACAAGAAGGACTCATCTCGGTATAGGTTCCAACCAGGGTTCCCGCACGGTTCCGCACGCCAGGCAACGGAGGGCAATCGGAATCAACTTTGCGGGCGGAGTAAGGGACGAGGGTCGCCGCACTTGCGAGCGACCCTCGTTTCGTCGGTCCAGGGAACTACCGCAAGTCGGCTCGACCGGTCGGGATGCCAGCGGAGAACCCCAAGGATCTATCCTCTAGTGCTACATGATTCCCGAACGTCTCGCCTGGCTCGTAGCCGATGACTCCGCCTCTTCCCGCCTCGGTGCCCACTTCGCGGGTGCCGGGTTTGAACTATTCCTCGTCGGTGGCTCGTTGCGCGACGCATTGCTTGGCCGAACTTCTGATGATCTCGATTTTGCGACCAACGCCCGGCCGACTGACGTCAAACGGATTGTCGATCCGCTCGGTTCGGTGTTCACCATGGGCGAACAGTACGGAACCATTGGGCTGCAGATCGCCGAGCAGCGTTTTGAAATCACCACGTTCCGCTCAGAGGTCTATGACGACGAGAGTCGCAAGCCCAAAGTGGTCTTCGGAGACGACCTTGAAACGGACCTGTCGCGACGGGACTTCTCGATCAACGCGATGGCCCTGGATGTGGCAGGAGGTCAGATCATCGACCCATTTGGCGGGTTGGTAGACCTGGCCAGGCAAGAGCTACGAACGCCGTTGGAACCGGAACTGGCTTTTTCCGATGATCCGCTCCGGATGTTGCGGTTGTATCGGTTCGCGGCCACCCTTGGTTTTGAATGTGATCCTGCGGCCGAACGAGCCGCGGCCGGAATGGCGGATCGACTCGCCATCGTTTCGGCTGAACGTATCCGCGATGAGTTCTCGAAGCTGCTTGTCGGGGAGTTTCCGGCACGCGGGTTGCGGGGCCTTGTGAAATCGGGTTTGGCGGCCGTCTTTTTGCCGGAGTTGGTGGCCCTCAGCGAACAACAGGATCCCTTTCATCGTCACAAGGACGTGTGGGAACATACCTTGGCGGTGGTCGAAAAGACGGATCCGCGCCTACGGATCCGAATGGCGGCGTTGTTGCACGATATTGGCAAGCCCGACACGCGAGAGTTTGCTCAGGGGGGCGTCACGTTTCATCATCACGAAGTGGTTGGCGCGCGTATGGCCAGGCGCCGGCTTCGAGAGCTTCGGTACCCGAAGACGCTCATAGACGAGGTCGGACAATTGGTTTTTCTTCATTTGCGTCCTCACACCTTCAAGATGGGTTGGACCGACTCGGCCGTCCGGCGCTACGCCCGTGATGCCGGGGAGTTGCTTGAGGACTTGAACCAACTCGTTCGTTCCGACGTAACCACCGCCAACCCCAAACGAGCCGCGCTCATCTCGCGTCGAATCGACGAGTTGGAGGAACGTATCGCGGTGCTTGCCGAGGCTGAAGAACTCGACAAGCTTCGGGCGCCGATCGACGGGAACGAAGTCATGAAGTATCTCGGAATCTCACCCGGCAAGGAAGTGGGGATGATTATGAAGATGCTTCTCGAATACCGGATCGATCACGGTCCGTATGATCCCGACGAAGCGTACGCCCTGGTCGACGCCTGGGTGGGGGAGCATGGTGCGAACCGCCCTTAGCCTCCTGGCGATCCTCGTCCTGGCTTCGGCGTGTTCGTTGGGCACCGGTACGCCAACCAGTACGACTGCCGCGGCCGCGGGCGTTTCTGGCGGCGATCCGGACACGTCGGTGGCGGACACCGTCGCCCGAGTGGGGATTCACGCTGACGACGGGTTGGGTGACCCCCTCTATCCAGACCTGGGCAACGCCGGGTATGACGTACAACATGCCGATGTCACCATTCGGTTCGACACGTCGTCAGGACGCCTGGAGGGCAGGACCGTAATGAACATACTGGCTCTCGAAGACCTCGACTCATGGTCGGTGGATCTTGACGTCCTCTTCCCTTCGGAGGTGCTGGTGGATGGCGAACCGGCTGAGTGGTCGCACGAGAACGGTGAACTGCGAATTGACCCGGCCAGGGTTGTTGTGGCAGGACAGACCTTTGCTCTGTCAATCACCTACGGCGGTCTCACCGAACCCTACGACTCTCCTGCGGCGACTTTCATGATGGGTATCCAACGATCCGTAGATGGATTCTTCGCTATCAGCGAGCCAGACGGAACGTCATCATGGATGCCAGTCAACGACCATCCCAGCGACAAAGCCACATACTCTCTGGCTGTTTCGGTGCCGGGCCCACTGGTGGTCGCCGCCTCGGGTGCGCTCGTCGACGTAGAGCGGTCGGACGATGGATTCATCAAATATGTGTTCGAGGTCGCTGACCCGATCGCTCCGTACCTACTGGCCCTTGGAATCGGAGACTTCAAGCTTGTTGAAGAGGAGGGTCCGAACGGAGTGGTGATTCGGAACTACTTCGACATCGATATCCGCGATTCGACTCTGACGATTTTCGATAGGCAGGCTGAAATGATCGCGTTCCTTGCCGATCGCTTTGGTCCCTATCCTTTCGACGCATACGGGGCCCTGGTGCTGGATACGACCGAGGTAGGGGTGGCCCTCGAAACCCAGACGCTGTCCACGTTTGGCGCACAGGTTCTCAGCCTTGGCGAGGACGTGGTCATTCACGAATTGGCCCACCAATGGTTTGGCGATTCGGTCTCCCTCGAACGGTGGGACGACATCTGGCTCAACGAGGGATTCGCCACATTAACCCAGTGGTTGTGGGTTGAAGAAACCCAGGGGTCGGAGTTTCGCGATGCCCGGATTGCCCAGGCCTATGAGCTGATGAGCGGTCGCCAATTCTTGAACGGCACCGGCTCCGAGTCCGTGGCGGCTGCTCAGGCCTATCGGCAGTATCCGCCCCCAGGTGCACCGAAAGCCGATGACATCTTCAATGCGTCGGTCTATCTACGTGGTGGCCTGACCTTGCACGCCCTCCGACTGGAGGTCGGAGACGAGACTTTCTTTGATATCGCCAGGACGTTTCAGAAACGGTTCGCATACGCAAACGCGACGACCGCCGACTTCGTCGCGACCGCCAACGAGGTGGCCGGGCAAGACCTCACCGGGTTCATGGAGGCCTGGTTATATGACGAGGCTATGCCTCCGTTGCCGAGTCTGGGCCTGGCGCCGCTGAATGGGTAGGGTTTGCTAATGTATGCGCATATTCGTATAGTTATGCGGATGGGGTTTTCGTGAAGTCAGTAGCCATTCTGGGTGCCTCCGGCTACGGGGGCGGTGAACTTATCCGACTGCTCGATGATCACCGGGAGTTCACAGTGACCTATCTCGGTGCCCATTCGCAAGCGGGCAAGCGACTGGGTGATGTGCATCCCCAACTGCAAGGCGGTGATCGTCTCTTGGAGGAGAATACGGCTGATCTCGCCGGCCTCGATATCGCTTTTCTCGCCTTGCCGCACGGAGCATCTGGTGAACTCGCCTCTCAACTGGCGGCCGGCGGTGTGAAAGTCGTCGACCTTGGCTCGGACTTCCGCCTCGATACCCCTGATCGCTATGAGGCCGCCTACGGCTCGCCCCACCCGCTTCCACTGGAGTTACCCGATTGGACCTATGGCCTGCCGGAGCTCTTCGAAGTTGCCGGCTCCGACAAGGTGGCTTCGCCAGGGTGCTACCCGACGGCCACGTTGCTGGGCTTGGCTCCGCTTCTGGCGGCCGGGGCGGTGTCTTCAGAAGGAATCGTTGTAAATGCCGTCTCGGGTGTGTCTGGAGCAGGGCGATCACTGAAAGAGGACTTGCTGTTTGGCGCAATTGCCGATGGAGTCCGCGCCTATGGAGTTGGTACGCACCGGCATCGGCCCGAGATCGAGATGGCGTTGGAGGCATACACCGGTCTCGGTCCCATCCACCTGACGTTCACGCCCCATCTTGTGCCTATGCAACGCGGCATCCATGCCACTACGACGGTTGCCGTGACCGATGGCGTGACCGAGCACGATTTGCGCGGCGTACTGGCCGAGTTTGGAGATGGCAAGCCTTTCGTTCATGCCATCGATGGCCCGCCTCAGACCCGGTGGGCCGTCGGGTCGAACCGGGCGTTCGTTTCGGTATTCCTTGACGAGCCAACCGGCAACGCCGTGGTTCTATCGGCAATCGACAACTTGCTGAAAGGGGCCGCCGGCCAAGCGGTCCAGGCCGCCAACCTCATGTTTGGGTTCGAGGAAAGCTCCGGATTGTCGGCGTCAGGTTGGATGCCGTGATCCGTTGTGAAGGTGTCGCGGCCGGAATCAAACGCTCGGGTGAGCTCGACCTGGCGTTGATTGACCTGGGGCGGCCGGTTGCCTGCGCCGCGGTGTTTACCGGATCACAGGCGGCGGCGGCGCCGGTACTCGTCAGTCGAGCAGCGATCGTCGATGGACAAGCGAGGGCGGTTGTCGTCAACTCTGGATGTGCCAATGCCGGGACAGGAGCGGTTGGTTTGGCGAACGCCAAACGAATGCAAGCGGCGGCGGCGGCCAGGCTCGGCTGTGGAGTCGAGAGCGTCCTGGTTTGCTCCACGGGACCGATCGGTCCACAGCTCCCGATAGAGGCAATCGAAGCGGCTATCGGCGAGATCGGCCTCTCTGGTGACGCCTGGGAGCAGGCCGCCGAGGCCATTCGTACCACCGATACGTTTGCGAAGGTGGCCACTGCGACGTTTGGAGAATTGACGGTGCGCGGGATGGCCAAAGGCGCTGCGATGATTCGGCCGGATATGGCAACCATGTTGGCCGTGTTGACGACCAACGCCGACGTCGAATTCGAAGTGCTCGACCAGAGCTTGCGGGACGCCGTCACCCCTTCGTTCAACTCGCTGAACATCGACGGATGCCAGTCGACCAACGATACGGTGATCGCCTTCGCCACCGCCGAAGTCGCTGGAGACGTCGCAACCGTTCGGCGTTTGATGGCGGAGGTATGTATGGAGCTGGCTCTGATGATCGCCAGGGACGGGGAGGAGACTAACCGGGTGATTCGTCTTAAAGTGATTGGGGCTGCTTCGGACGAATCGGCCCGCCACGTCGGTAAGGCGATTACCGATTCGGACCTTGTTCGATCGTCGTTCTACGGCGGTGACCCCAACTGGGGCCGAATACTCCAAGCCGCCGCGGTGTCGAATATCACTATTGACACAGGTGCCTTTGCGGTCGCATACGAAGGGATGGTGGTAGCCGAAGGTGGCTGCCAATTGCCCTATGACCCGGAGGTGATTAGGCGCCGTCTTCGGGGAGATTTCGACGTGGAGGTGCGGGTAGGGTGGGGACCCGGAACCGCCACGGTCATTACAACGGACCTTACTCCCGGCTATGTCGAATTCAATGGAGCCCCCTCGTGACAACCGGACACACCTCGCCCAGTGCTCGAAAGAGCCGGATCGCTTCGACGATGGGTAAGGCCAAGATCCTCATGGAAGCGGCTCCGTATATCAGGGCGTTCAAAGGGAAGGTCGTCGTCATCAAATACGGTGGGTCGGCGATGACCAGCGACGAGCTGCGAGATTCGTTCGCCGGAGATGTCACATTGCTCAGCCTGGTCGGTATCCGGCCGGTGATCGTCCACGGTGGTGGACCCCAAATCACCAGGGCGATGGGCCAGTCAGGTGTTGAGCCGGTGTGGGTTGACGGGCTGCGCGTCACAGACGCGGCCACGATCCGTGTGGTGCAATCGGTGCTGGCCGGCGAGGTCAATCCGGATATTGTCCGGTTGCTCAGCGGTCATGGGGCGGTCGCGGCCGGGGTGACCGGGATTGACGGAGGCTTGTTCACTGCCGTTCCCAAAGACGATCGCCTCGGATTTGTGGGCGAAATCGAGGCAGTGGACCCGACGCTCGTGCTGGCGATGTTGGATCAGGGAATCGTTCCGGTGGTTGCTCCACTTGCCAGGGGAAAAGACGGCCACGCCTACAACCTGAACGCCGACACGGCCGCCGGTGCGCTGGCTGAGGCCCTGAGTGCAGAGAAGCTGGTCTACCTTACCGACGTCGAAGGGCTCTACTCGGACCTCGGCGACGAAGATACCTTGCTTCCGCGGGTAGGGATTAGCGAGCTGGAAGATATGATTGCCTCGGGTTCTGCCTCAGCCGGCATGGTTCCCAAGCTCCGTTCTTGTATCTCGGCGATGAAAGCCGGCGTGCGCCAGGCCCACATCCTTGATGGCCGGGTTCAACATGCGGTCTTACTCGAGATCTTTACACCCGAGGGTATCGGAACGATGGTCGAGGTCCGCTGACATGTTGTATGGGTGTGTAGCTTCTCGTATCGTTATGCAAACATGAATACTGCTTCGCGGCGCCGTTTGATCCGCAGACTCCTCATGGAGAATGTCATTTCCAGTCAGAGCGAAATTGTGGACTTATTGATAGGCCAATCCCACGATGTGACCCAGGCGACGGTTTCTCGTGATCTCCATGCGCTGGGTGCGGTGAAATCGAGGTGGAACGGTCGGTTGCGATATGTTCTACCTGACGACGCGACACCCTCCGACGGGGAATATGTCATCCTGGCGCGGGCCCTGGTTGAGTTTGTGGAATCGATCTCGGTATCGGCAAATCTGGTCGTTATCAAAACGTCGCCAGGGGCAGCCGGGGTGGTCGCAGGTGCGATCGACGCGTCGCCACTGCATGGCGTGTTGGGCACCATTGCCGGTGACGACACGCTCATGATCGTGGCCGAAGAACAATACGGCGGAATCGGATTGGCGAACCGTCTTGAACAAATCGGAGCTGGGTAATGAAGAAGGTAGTACTTGCATATTCCGGGGGGCTTGACACCTCGGTGATTCTCACCTGGCTGAAAGAGGAGTACGACGTCGAAGTCGTGGCGTACACGGCCGACGTCGGGCAAGGCGAAGAGGTGGCCGAAGCCAAAGCCAAAGCAATCGCGACAGGAGCAGTCGAGGCCATTGCCGAAGACCTGACTGAAGAGTTTGTTAGCGAGTACGTGTTTCCGGCCTTGCGAGCCAATGCCATTTATGAAGGGCACTACCTGCTTGGAACCGCCCTGGCCCGACCGGTGATTGCCAAAGGCCTTGTCCGGGCGGCTGAGGCGACCGGTGCTGACGGGATCGCTCACGGGGCGACCGGAAAAGGCAATGACCAGGTTCGATTCGAGGTGTCCGCCTATGCGCTGAAGCCCGATATCAAGGTGATTGCCCCATGGCGCGAATGGAAACTACGCGGCAGAGCCGACTGCATCGCATACGCCGAAGCACGCGGGATTCCAGTACCTGTCACAAAGGAGAAGCCGTACTCGATGGACGCCAACCTGCTGCACATCTCGTACGAGGGAGGCGTCCTGGAGGATCCGTGGGTCGGGCCACCCAAGGGCATGTTCAAGATGACGGTAGACCCGGAGGACGCCCCCGATCAGGCGGAAATCGTAACGGTCACCTACGACCAGGGTGATCCGGTCGCGGTAAACGGTGAAGCGCTCGGTCCGGCTGCTCTTCTAACCCGGCTGAATGAGATGGCCGGGGCGCACGGAGTCGGTCGGGTCGACATCGTTGAGAATCGGTTCGTTGGGATGAAGTCGCGGGGCGTCTACGAAACTCCTGGTGGAACCGTGTTGCATTTTGCCCACCGGGCGGTCGAATCGCTGACGCTCGATCGAGAAGTAATGCATCTGCGCGACAGTCTCATACCTCGCTATGCGGCAATGGTTTACAACGGTTTCTGGTTCTCACCCGAACGCGAAGCGCTGCAGTCTTTCGTCGACACCACCCAGCATCGCGTGTCTGGTGAGGCACGACTAAAGCTCTACAAAGGCGGGGTGTATGTCGAGGGACGTCGATCCGATTATCGACTGTATGACCAGGCAACGGTTACGTTTGAGGAGGATGACGTGTACGACCAGGCGGACGCCGCCGGGTTCATTCGTCTCAACGCCCTGCGCCTGCGTCGTTCGGCCGAGGCTCGTCTGGGTCAAGGGGAGTAGATGTCGACTCTATGGGGAGGCGGGTTTGCCGAAGGTCCCGATGCGCTGTTGTGGGCCTATACGGTTGACACGGCCGACCATCGACTGATTTTTGACGACTTGCGCGGCTCGTGGGCACACGTTGGCATGCTCGGAGAACAAGAAATCATTACAGCCGAAGAGGCCGACCAGCTACAGGCAGGCATTCTGGAAATTGTCGAAGAGGTCGAGGCGGGCGAGTTTCTGTTTCTCGAAACGGATGAAGATGTCCACTCCGCAACCGAGCGGCGTCTCATCGAGAAGATCGGCGACCTTGGTCGTAAGGTTCATACCGGGCGATCGAGAAATGACCAGATCGCCCTGGATCTTCGGTTGTACCTTGGTCGCTCCGGGGCTGCTCAACTTCGTCATCTCGCCGATATGGCGACGGTGTTGGTCGATCAGGCCGAGCGGGTTGGCGATGTGGTCGTTCCGTCATACACGCATCTGCAGCAGGCTCAGGCGGTCCCGCTAGCCCACCATCTGCTGGCGTATGCCGAGATGTTCAGGCGCGATGCCGAGCGAATGCAGGCCGCCATATACCGGACCCAGGTGTCGCCGCTAGGCGCGAGCGCCTCGGGAGGGTCGAGCTTGCCGCTCGACCCGGCAACCTCGGCCAGGCTGCTCGGTTGGCGTTGGCATTTCACCAACTCCATGGATGCGGTCGCCTCGCGCGATTTTGTTGCTGAGTACGTCTTTGTTTGTGCCCAAACCATGGTCCACCTTTCGCGACTTGCCGAAGAAGTCATCCTCTGGACGACGGCTGAATTCGGCTGGGTCTCATTTCCCGACACGTTTACGACGGGATCGTCGGCCATGCCTCAAAAGAAGAACCCGGACGTAGCCGAACTGGTCCGGGGTCGGTCGGCCGGGGTAATTGGTGATCTGGCGGCCATCATGAGCCTTCAGAAGGGCCTCCCGATGACCTATAACCGTGACCTTCAAGAGGACAAACGAATCGTGTTTCACGCCGATGATGTCTTGGCCGGGTCCTTGCGAACCCTGGGAGCAATGTTGGCGACGGCGGTCTTTCATCCCCCGGCTCCCAACCCGGAGGTGACGGCCCTAGACATGGCCGAGCTCCTCGTCGGGCGGGGAGTGGCGTTTCGGACTGCCCACGAAGCCGTAGGAGGGCTTCTCTTGACGCTGGGGGCCGACGGGCGTACGTTCGCAGAAGCCACGGCAACCGACCTTGCCAACGCTCACGAGCTTTTCGAGCCAGGTGACGTGTCCCGCCTCGACCCGATCGAATCGGTTCTTCACCGCGTTAGCCCCGGCGGTGGGTCCTACGGGGAGGTCGTCAAGCAGATTAAGCGCCTCCGGTCACTTTTGGCAGAGGTCGGCAATTAGAGTTCCGGGGTCGGCGGCCGCCAAGATGGTTGTCGGGCTATCCGGGCGACGAAGATCGCGAAAAGAGGATCCTGGTGGGTTGGATTCCCTGGTTTTCAGGGATCGTGTTTGCTGCCCTGGGCTGGAGCGCGGGTCGGGCGACAAACCAATGGTATGCAGCGAGCCGTGAGGCGACTCGTCGACAAATGAACCTGCGGTCGATTCGGACCCTGGGGCTGATGATCGGATTTTGGGCGCTCGCCTGGCAAGGCTTCGTGCGCTTCGGCAGTTTCGATCTGGAGTCGGGATGGGTGGTTGGCACGATGATGCTGCCGTTGGCCGGCCTCGGGTACATCCTGGCAGTTCGCCAATATGGCGTCACGTTGTTCGGTCGGCGTCTGCCGAGGCGGTTGCGTCCCAGGTTGTTTGCCAGGTTGTTTGCCAGGCGCTAGACAGCGCCAAGGAGAGCGATGGTGGCGGCGAGGGTGAGGGCGCTGGCCACGGTCGAAATCAGTACGACTGTGGTAACGAAGTCCGGTTCCAGGTCGTGCTCGATGGCTATGAGCGCTGCGAATACGGCGGCCGGCATCGCAGACTGGAGAATCGTTACTCCGGCCGGGTCGCCGGACAAACCGAATATTGCCGCGGCCGTCGCCGCAATGGCCGGGGCAGCTACCAGCCTGAGGCCCGATGCCACCCACACGCCGGTAGTCAGTCGAGGACGTTCCATGCCGGCCAACTGAATACCGAGCGTTACCAACATGACCCCGATCATGGCGTTGGCCATCAGTTCGATCGCCCGATCGGCGAAGAGAGGCAGACCAATGTCGTTGACGTTGAGCACCAGCGCGATGGGGAGCACCGCGACCGTCGGGGTCGTGATGGCCCTGAATAGCGCCCGCCCGGGCGAGGAAGTACGCCAGGTCGCCGCCGTCACCCCGATCATGAAGGCGGCGAAGTTGATAATGAGAAACGAGACCCCGGCGAGTGGGAGTGCCTCCTCTCCGAAGGCAAAGGTGACAATCGGTATGCCGAAATTGCCGACATTGCCGAATACCGCGATCAGAACCGTGGCGGCAGTGATCGAGTATCCCCAGTGAAATAGTCGTCCTGCTGCCAGACCGAGCAGCGAGAGTATTGCCGTGGTGACGACCATGACGAGTGCCATTTGAGTGACCACCGCTGTCTCGATGTCTGCCCGGCGCAAGAGGTCGAGGAAGAAGGCCGGGGCAAGGACGTAATAGGCAACCTTGGCGAGGGGAGCTGGATCAAGGCCCATCCGTCCGCCCACGACCAGACCGATCCCGACCAGCGCGAAGACCGGTAACAAAATGTCAACAAAGATAGGAAGTAGGTCGCCCATGTGGGGCGCACTTTACGGCTTCGGATCCGGGACTTGGTATCGTCGTTCAATGGCTATTCGAATGCTGCCAAAAAGAGTGCGCCAGTTCTCGATTGGGAAGTCCCGGACGGGGACGCTCGCAATTCTTGGTGCCATGATCACTCAAGGGCGTTTCGTTGCTTCGGGTCTCTGATGCGGAACGCCGGGCGCGCCTCGCCTGGCGCCATGGATTCGCCAGGCCGTTTGAAACGGTCGGAGAGGTAGCCGACGGCCTGGTTGGCCTGCACGGCTCCGATCCGGCCACGGTGTTTTTGTCGATTTGGTCTCGAATCGACGGGGTCACGATCGAAGATGTTGAATCTGCCCTCTATGACGAGCCCGAAGTTTGGCGAATCTGGGCGATGCGGCGCACCATGTTCATGGCACCGCCGGACCTGGCCTCGGTCATGTTTGCCGCCGCCTCGAAGGGGGTGGTGGCCAACGAGCGGCGCAAGTTACTCAAGATTGTCAAAGCCAACCACGAAATCGCCGACCCCGATGGATGGATTGATCGGGTTTCCAACTCGACCGTTTCCTACTTGCAGGAGGTGGGTCGGGCAACGACGACTGAAATGAAGAATAACGTCGCCGGACTCGACCGGGTCCTGGTTGTCCAACAGGGCACCCAGCCAGCCGTTTCCATGAGTCTGGCGAGTCGTCTTTTGATGGTGCTGGCGATGGACGGCCAGATAGCCAAAGGGCGGCCGGCCGGTACCTGGCGCTCGTCTCAGTACGAATGGCTCTCGCTGGATGCTTGGGGCGGCCGGCCACTGCAGGTCGTTGCCACGCAAGACGCCGAACGCCAGTTGGTCGCCCGCTGGCTACGGGCTTATGGTCCGGGAACGTTTGAAGACGTGAAGTGGTGGACCGGGTGGACCGTCGCCAAAACCCGGGCGGCCCTCGATAGAGCAGGGGCCGTCGAGGTCGAGGTAGGTGATGAAGCGGCCTTGATGCTCGGCGACGACCTGGAGCTCTCGCCTCAACCGGACCCCTGGGTGGCGCTGCTGCCCGGACTGGATCCCAGCGTCATGGGTTGGAAGCAGCGGGATTGGATCCTTGGCGATCTCGCTGGTCGCCTGTTCGATCGGAATGGCAACGCCGGCCCCACGGTCTGGGTAGACGGGACCATAGTGGGAGGCTGGGCGCAGCGGGCAGATGGATCCATTGCGGTCGGTCTATTACGAGATGTCGGCGTCGAGGCGACGACCGCCCTTGAACGGGAGGCCGATCGCCTGTCACGCTGGATAGGACCGGTCGGTCTGAGATTTCGGTTTCCGAGCCCATACGAGAAGGAACTTCGCTTAACCTAAGTTGGCGCCTGACCAGAGGACCCCCATGTACGAAAAACAGTTTCAAAACGTTTTCGATCGGCAGATGGCCTATCTCGACATTGGTGAAGGCGAGGCGATTGTATTCCTGCACGGAAATCCGACTTCATCTTTCTTGTGGAGATTCGTCATGGCGGAACTCGAGGGCCTTGGTCGGCTGGTGGCACCCGACCTTATCGGAATGGGCGATTCCGACAAGCTTGAGGACCCGGGACCCCTGTCGTACTCCTTCGTTGAACATCGGCGCTATCTCGACGAACTGTTGGATCGCCTCGATTTGGGAGATCGCATCACCCTGGTGCTTCATGATTGGGGTTCTGGGCTGGGATTCGACTGGGCATTTCGCCATCAGGAGCGGATCAAGGCGATTGCGTATATGGAGGCCATCGTGCGCCCGGTCAGCTGGGAAGATTGGCCTGAGGATGCCAGGGGCTTCTTTCAAGGGATGAGGTCCCCGGCCGGCGAATCAATGATCCTCGACCGAAATCTGTTCGTCGAGCGGGTGCTGCCGGGCTCGGTTATCCGGGATCTGACCGACGCCGAAATGGTTGAGTATCGGCGCCCATATCTGGCCGGGGGCGAAGCCCGCCGTCCGACCCTTACCTGGCCCCGGCAGATTCCCATCGATGGATATCCCGACGATGTACACGGTATTGTCACCGACTATTCGGATTGGTTGTCTCGATCAGACGTGCCGAAGTTCTTCTTCAACGCCGAACCCGGTTCGATACTGGTTGGCAGCCAGCGGGAGTATTGCCGGTCCTGGCCAAACCAACGTGAGCTGACCGTGCCGGGGATTCACTTCATTCAGGAAGACTCAGGGGCTGAGATCGGACGAGCGATCGCCAGTTGGCTTCCCGCCCTCTGACGGGTCGGGTTGGACGGGTTGGTCAGGTGTCGAACTCGACAACTTCAGGATCTTCGTACAGCGCTTTCATGAGGGCCCGATGGGCGACCTGCGGGCCGCCCGCGTTGAAGAAGGTGATCATTCGATCGTGGTCCTTGGCTTCTTTGAAGGAACGAACCTTCAGGCCGAGGGCGAGGAACTGTTGGTGGAGTTCGCCGAGTTTCGATTGGTCTGAGATCGTGACGATCCGGTAAGTCAATTGCTCCGACTGGACGTCGATGAGTGCTTCCGCTTTTGGAAGAATTACCAGCACCACCATCATGATGGCGAACGCGGCCAGACTGGTTGCGTACTCCCCGGCGCCGATGCCCATGCCGAGAGCCGCCGCCAACCAGATGGTGGCTGCGGTCGTGATGCCCTGGATACTGCCGTTGCGTTTGAAAATGACCCCGGCGCCGAGGAATCCGATTCCCGTCACTATTCCTGCTGCGACGCGACCAGGATCATTGTGCAAGCCGGCCAACTCTTCTGAGATGATGGTGAAGACGGTGGCTCCGAGCGTGATGAGCAGGATGGTCCGAAACCCGGCAGCCTTATCGCGGTATTCGCGCTCGGCACCGACTATTCCTCCCACGAGGACCGACAGGAGTAGCTTGATGGCGATATCCATAAGGTCGAATGTATCAGCGCCAGGGCCAATTGTCGTGCAATTAGGGGCTCTGGTCTGCCGGACGGCTCGCGCCGATCTAGTCCTTGCTGATCTGGCCTTCGAGAAAAGCAATGCGTTGACGGATCCAGACCACGGCACTGTGAGGGTCTGCCGAGCCCTGCTCGTCGGCGATGGCGTCGATGGCGTTTCGGGTACCTGTCACGCTGAGTTCGCCGAACGCCATCTCGATGCCTGTGCTCGGAAAGCGGCCGAGGTGTGCTCGGAGGCCATCGAGTTCTCTCTTCATATCGTCAACCGACAGGGGCGCGTCCGATCTCAGCGTGTCACGAAGGCCATCGCGCTCTTCGGTCAACGAAGAGAGGGCAGCGACTTTGTCGGGGTAGTTCCTGGCCGATTCAATTTCGCTGGCGAGTTCGCCGAGGCGTGTCAAGATCTGGTCTCGTGTCAACTGTGTCTCCTTGCGTTGCGTAGATGGTAGATGCCGAGGATTGCTCGTGTCGATCGAGTCGTCACCTCATTGCACCGAAAAGCTCGAACGGGGGCGGCCAAACCTGTTGCCCACCGGTGTTGAACCGGATCCCTATGCTTGGTTTGATGCGATTGGTGGAAGCGGTAGCCTGGCGCTCATGGATCAATTTGCGCACCGGAGAGCACAGTTAGCCGAGACGATCGGCGACGGAGTTGCCATCATTCCTGCGGGCCGGGAAGCCACCCGTAACGATGATGTCCATTACGAATTTCGGCAGGACTCGAATTTCTACTTTCTGACCGGGTTCACCGAACCAGATGCGGTGGCGGTGCTTCATCCCTCTCATCCGACCGAGCCGTACACGTTG
>CAJQPD010000218.1 GCA_905480085.1 uncultured Acidimicrobiia bacterium | reverse complement strand
GGCCTTGCGGGCCTGTCGGGCCTGTACCGACGTTTGCATCAGCCGGATCGAGCGGCACCCCAATAGCCACCCACTGGATCGGACCCGGAGCTGGCGCTGCCGGATCGCCCCAGAACCCGTTCGTTTGGTAGTGCCGCATCCGAAACGACGAGGCCGACTGTTCAGCAATCTTGACGTAGTACCCGGCGATGGATGCGGAGCTGGCGTCTTGGACTGTCGCCGTCATCGAAGGGACGGCAGCGAACGCCTTAGGGTAAACAATGTTGGGTCCGTACCCAGTACCAGACGCACCGTCGTAGAAATACTCGCCGTACTGGACCATCAACGAAGGGCCACCCTCGGAACCAACGCCGTCCCACAACAGTTGCCCGACCTCAAGTTCAGCAGGCGGGGCAGCCGGATCACCGGTCAAGACGTGCTCACCGTCAGAACCACCACCACTGCCACCGACAGGGACCAGAGTTCCGTCGTCTCGTTTCAGCCAAAGACTCATGGTGTCAATTCCTCTGCTGATCCGACCTTGTAAGCCATCAGTTCGCAAGACACAGACGGAGGTGGTGACGGTTCCGGCACGTTCCCATCCCAGTTGGCCTGGACGTAGTATGAAGCGCCTTCCCGGCAGTATTCGATCGTGGACCCGTCAACCGGATAATTGACGAACCCTGTGGAATCAGCGGCGATCACAAGGCCACCCGGCGACATGTTCGCTCCACCGAGGAAGCACTGGACATGAGTGCCCACATGGATTGCTTCCAAACCGAACACGGCAGCGAACGAGATCACATACCAGCCGGGGTCGTTGCACTTCCACGCCGGACCGCCGAAACCATCAGGGTCGTACGTCCACCCGACAACATCTTCCCAACCCCAAGGGTTGGAGGCTGCGAGCAACGGGATGCGCTGGAACCCGTTGTCGTATTCAAGTGGAGGCTGGGAACCGTCGGTCGAAGCGTTCAACCGGGCCACAAGCGGTGCGGCAGGCACCTCACCCGAAGGGTCGTACAGCAACTGCCCAGCCTCAAGTTCAGGAGGCGGGTTCAACGGATCGCCTTCGAGGACGTGCGGATCGTCGTTCCCGATGGCCTCATTGGATACGGGGACAAGAGTTCCGTCTTGCTTCCGTAGCCACAGACTGCTCATGCAAACATGCTAGTCCCTACCCCCAGGTGTAGATGAGGATTGCGCCATGCCCAGGGTTGTCTTCCTTGCGGATGAAGAACATGTACGGCTTACCACCGAACGGTTCGGCGTTCATCCCCAGACCCCAGTGGACGCCGGTTCGGAGGTCTTCGGACTGCACTGTTGGGATCGTGTACTGGCCGATCTCGACAGGTTGCATCACCCCAACGCTGGCGGTGTCAAAGAACGGTGCCTTCGGTTCGGTCACGAAGCCGGGGTTCACCTTGAGGTCATGGGTCCCGATGTAGAGGTCGCCTGCGAGTCCGTCGCCGCCTGTGCGCTCACAGTTCAAGTCCATCCTGGTCACATGGCAGGACTGCTCGCCCCAAGTGTTGGTCCGCTTGCACCAGTCGTTGATCTGGGTGCCGTAGTAGATGTAGCCCCAATACTGCTTGGCAGGGTCAGAGAACCAGCCCTGATAGTTGCGGTTCCAGTTCGCTGGGTCTGCGCCACCCGAGTAATCGCCTTCGTGGTAGTGACCCGTGTAGTCGGCGTTGATACCGACTACAGCGTCTTTCAACTCGTAACTGCCTTCTTGACCCACAGCGGTCTGGCCGAACGAGTCGGACACGACGACACGCACCGAGTCGAAACGAGACTGGAAGGCGTCCCCCGGAACTGCCTCGGCAGTGAAGACCGAGTGAGCAGCAATGACCTGTCCAGGTGTGGCAGCAACAACCGGACCGGTAGTGACCCAAGCGCCTGCTGCGTCGGTGTACTCGACCTTGAACCCGTTGACAGCCGCATCGGCAGGCATCGTGAACCAGACGGCATACATGTTGGTGCCGCCGTTCGGACGCCAGTCGGTCATCGTCGGCGGGGCAGGTGGCGCAGGCGTCCAGTTGGGTGTGTCCGTCCTACGGATGTAGGCACTGTTGGTCGATGGCACAGCCTCGTCACCGTTGGCTCGGACTCGCATCTGGCGTGAACCCGATCCGCCTGTGAAGACGTGGGATTCCGAGAACGAAGTAGAGGACTGGTCGATGTTCACCCACGACCCACTGTCTGGCGGTTCTTCGTACTGGACTCGATACGTCCCGTCACCGGCAGGCGCTTCGGTGTCAGTAGTCGGGTCCCAAGTGATGACGAGTTCGCCTACTTCACCAGTTGCGGCAACCACAACGTTCGACGGGACACCCGCCTGTTGGACCGGCCACACTTGCTCGGCACCCATGTAGGCGACTACCCCTGGCGTCCCGTCCTGCAAGTACAGGGCGTCAGCGTCGTTCAAGATGGGCATGACGGATCAGCCTGCGACGATCACATACAACACGAACTCGCTTGGCACTGCGATTGCGTCGTACTCGGCTTGTGTCCCCGACCAGAAGAACTTGGGGTTGACGATGTTCGTCGTCTCATCGAACAGCAGTTGCCCGAGTTCGAGTTCTGGAGGCGGCGTCTCGTTCGGGCCTTCCAAGACGTGCGGGCCTGTCGGTCCGGCAGAACCGGTAGGCCCGGTCGGGCCAATGTCACCGGTAGGTCCGGGAG
>CAJQPD010000217.1 GCA_905480085.1 uncultured Acidimicrobiia bacterium | reverse complement strand
ATGCGCAACAGCTATCACGGGAAATCTCATTCGACGGTGGCCATCACCGGCCAGTCTGCCTGGTCGGCCACCGCTCTTTCCCCGTTCCAAGTCACGTATATCCAGTCGGGATACAAGCTCAGGAGTCCATTCCGCGATCTTGCCGACGACAAATTCATAGCCGCCTGCGTCGACGACCTCCGCGACCTGCTCAATATCGCCACCGCCGGTGATGTCGCATGTTTGATCGCCGAACCCATCCAGGGAGTGGGCGGATTTGCCACCCCACCGGACGGATTCTTCGGAGCTTTCAAGTCGGTGCTTGACGAGCACGGGATCCTGTTCATCTCTGATGAGGTCCAAACGGGTTGGGGGCGCACCGGTGAGCATTTCTGGGGCTATGAAGCTCACGGAATGGTCCCCGACATACTGACCTTCGCCAAAGGTCTTGGCAATGGACTCGCCATCGCCGGGGTGGTGGCGCGAGCCGAAGTCATGGACTGTCTTGAGGCAAACTCCATCTCCACGTTCGGCGGTAACCCGCTTTCGACCGCCGGAGCCCTGGCCAATCTGAACTACCTGATCGATCACGACCTTCAGACGAATGCGTACAAAGTCGGCCAACAACTCAAAGACGGCATTCACCACATCGCCGATGCGGTACCGGGGATTATCGAAGTGCGCGGCAAAGGTCTCATGCTTGGCGTCGAATTCGGCGTCGGTGGTGAGTTGGAACCAGATCCGGCCACCACCAAAGCCGTCATGGAGGAAGCGAAGCGCCAGGGCTTGCTCATTGGCAAGGGAGGACTCCACGGCAATGTGCTGCGGATTGCCCCGGCCCTGACGTTGACCTCCGAGGAGGCTCAAGAAGGGCTCGAGAAGTTGGAAGCGGCCATCGTCACGGCCGTCACCTAGTACGAGAGGAACCGAGAGATGGCTACAACACTTATCAGCGGCGGCACCGTCGTCACTGCCACGGAAATCATGGACGCCGATGTTCTCATTGACGGCACGAAGGTGGTTGGTCTCTTCGCCCGCGGTGGCACCCTGCCCGAGTTGGTAGTGGATCGGGTGGTCGACGCGTCTGGCAAATATGTGTTCCCTGGCGGCGTGGATGTCCACACACACATGGAGTTACCCTTCGGCGGAACGTTTGCGTCGGACAGCTTCGAATCCGGTTCGAGGGCGGCGGCCTGGGGCGGCACCACGACCATGATCGACTTTGCGGTTCAGACCATTGGCGAGTCGATGATGGCCGGCTACGAGGCGTGGATGGACAAGGCTGCCAACAATTGCGCGATCGACTACGGATTCCACATGATCGTGTCGGACGTCAACCAGCAAACCCTCAAAGAGATGGACATGCTCATGGGTGAGGGTGTGACAAGCTTCAAGCTCTTCATGGCCTACCCGGGCGTCTTGTACTCAACCGATGGCCAGATCTTCATGGCGATGCAAAAAGCGGCCGAGAACGGCTCGACCATCATGATGCACGCTGAAAACGGCATCGTGATCGACGTGTTACGTGAACAAGCACTCGAACGAGGCCAAACGGATCCGATCTATCACAGCCTGACCAGGCCCCCGGTTACCGAATCGGAGGCGACCCATCGGGCGATCGCCTACGCCGAATTGAGTGGCGCCCCCCTCTACGTGGTCCATATGTCCGCAAAAGAAGCCCTCGACGAAATCGCCATAGCCCGCAACCGGGGTAGCAATATCTTCGCAGAGACCTGCCCGCAGTACTTGTTCCTTGGCTGGAACAACCTGAAGGAACCAGACTTTGAGGGCGCAAAGTATGTCTGTTCGACTCCGGTCCGCGATTGGGAACAGGGCCATCAGGAGGCGTTGTGGCGTGGACTGGCCACCAACGACCTTCAGGTTGTGTCGACAGACCACTGCCCGTTCTGCATGAACGACCATCCGGTTCTGGGCACCCAGAAACGCCTCGGCGAAGGCGACTTCACGAAGATCCCCAATGGTATGCCAGGAGTCGAAGAACGTATGCGTCTGCTCTATCACGGCGCGGTCGGCGAAAACCGACTCAGCCTCAATCGATTTGTCGAAGTAACGGCAACTACGCCCGCCAAGATGTTCGGTCTCTACCCCCGAAAGGGAACGATCGCCATCGGTTCGGACGCCGACATCATCGTGTTCGATCCGAATGTGAGGACGACCATGTCCGTGAACGTCAATCACATGGACGTGGACTACTCCTCATACGAGGGCAAAGAGGTAGAAGGACGCATCGATATGGTGCTTGCCAAGGGCAAGGTGCTGATCGAAGGCAACCAGTATCACGGGGCCAAGGGCGACGGCGAGTACCTACGAAGGGGCACCAACCAATGTCTGATCTAAGAAACACCCCCGGCGCGGCATTCCAGGGAGGGAACCGATAATGGACTTCGGAGTCGTTCTCCAAACAGACCCACCCGCCAGTCGGGTGGTCGAACTGGCCAAGCTTGCCGAGGACAATGGCTTTTCGTACGGATGGACGTTCGATTCTCACGTTCTCTGGCAGGAGCCCTTCGTCATCTATTCGATGATGCTGGCCGCCACCGAGCGGATGATCGTCGGTCCGATGGTCACCAATCCCGGCACCCGCGACTGGACCGTATTGGCCTCACTCTTTGCCACCCTCAATGACGCCTACGGACCCCGAACGATCTGTGGGATGGGGAGAGGCGATTCTGCGCTGCGCTACATCGGCCGGACACCAACCACCCTGGCGACCATGGTCGAGTCGATGACCGTCATCAAAGACATGGTGGCCGGCAAAGAGGTGACCTACAACGACAAGAAGCTGCGACTCCCCTGGGTCAAGACCGGTTGGGACCTCCCTATGTGGGCAGCCGGCTACGGTCCCAAAGCCCTCGACACG
>CAJQPD010000216.1 GCA_905480085.1 uncultured Acidimicrobiia bacterium | reverse complement strand
CGATGGCGAGCGGACAAATGCGACAGTCATCGGTCGTGAACATCGTGACGCCGGGAGCCACTCCTTCAACCGGAGTCCCCCGCCGCCGTTCCCACATCCCGACGAACAACCACACAGAAAGCAGCACCGCCACCAGGATGACCGACCGCCCGATCACGTAGCCGGCTCCCTGATGAATCGCTCATACATGATGCACCCGACGCAGATCCTCGTCGTGGCTGCCAACCCTGCCAGGGCCGTCACAAGCAGCGTCAACGCCCATCCGACGATAGGAACTCCCCCATACAAGCCGGCTAGAGCCAGACCGAGGACGATGGTCCCGATCAGCTGAGCGAACGCAGGCGAGCAGGCATCTTCGAAATCGGATGGACCCGCCGGCTGGAAGCGGGGGCGGATGAACCGGACGTATAACTGTGTGATCGGAGCCAACCGCGGGCCGCCGACTCGAGAAAGAACGAGGATGGCGAAGGCGACTGCCACCAACTCGGGACTGGAACGTACAAAGGCAATCGCGGTGAGCAAGCTGATTACCGCTTGATTGACACGGGGGACGTTGACATCAACGGTTTGCAATGGAGTACTCCTCAAGAACAGGGTCTGCGCGGCCAACGTACTCTCGGGTAGGGCCGCTAGTAATCGAGGAGGGGCAACGCTGCGCCTCCCGGGGCTACCCGAGAGCGAAAACACAGACAGCGACAACGATGCAGCATCAGATCCATACTAGCCGATCAGCCTCCTAAAGCATTCCCACGGTTCGAACGAGGAGCGAAAAGAACCCTTCCGCATCGACGTGGCGCATGACATGGGCATTGGGGGTCCTGCCTGATACTCCCCACCAGTCGACGACAGTCATCCCTCGCGTCAGCGGCGACTCGGTTTCAATCTCAACGTTGCAAAACCTCCCGGAGAACAGATCGGGCTCGAGCAAGTAGGCGATGACGCATGGATCGTGAAGCGGGGCCCCTTCAGTACCGTACTTTTCCATGTCATAGCGGTCGAAGAAGCCGATCCAACCTGCCACGACTTCGCCGGCAACATTCCCGATCTCTTTGAACGCTCTGACCCGATCGGGATTGCTCAACACCTGATGGGTCACATCGAGCGGCATCATGACGAGATCGATCCCAGAGCCGAAGACTTCAGCCGCCGCCACTGGATCGACGTAGATGTTGAACTCGGCAGCCGGGGTGGTATTGCCCCCTTCAAAGAACCCACCGCCCATCATCACAATTCCGGCCAGGCGCCCGGCAATGGCTGGTTCCAGACGAAGCGCGAGCGCCACATTGGTGAGCGGGCCGAGGGTGCACAGGGTTACCTCACCGGCAGGTCGGCCCATGATCAGCTCCACAATCTTGTCGGGTGCAAACCCTTCAGAAGGCAGACGAGAGGGAGGCGGAAGATCGTAACCGTCAAGCCCAGACGGTCCGTGCACATGCTCGGCCGTGACGAGATTTCCTTCGATAGGACCACCGGCACCCGGGTACACCGGCAGATCGGGCCGGTTGGCAAGATCGCAAACTTTTAGCGCATTCTTGACTGTGAGATCGAGCGGGACGTTGCCTGCCCCGACCGTGACGGCCAACACATCGAGATTCGACCCCAGCGCCAGCAGCAGGGCCACTGCGTCGTCCTGGCCAGGGTCTGTATCAATGATGACCGAATTGCCCATGGTGTGCCTCCGTGCAAACGTACCTCCGGCAAACTAGCGAATCACAGCCAAAGACCCATGTTCACAAGGCCGCACCAACCTGTCCCGGCGGTACGGGTAGTGTCCTCCTCATGCGTCGCCTTAGAGAAACCTGGAGAGGATGGTTGGGGGTCGCCCTGGCCCTCAGCCTGGGCGCGGCGAGCATCGTCGCTGACTTCCAACTGCAACGAACGGTCCAACGGGTGTACACCGCAGCCCTCGATGACGCAGGACAAGGGAGTGCAACCCTCCAGGACATCGATGAGTTGATCGGCCGCACTCTCGCTGCCATCGAGTTCTCGATATTGGCCGCCGATCAAACCGGCTCAGTCGTACTTGAGCCCCAGGCCCGCCGCCAGCTCACCGTCCAGGTCAACACAATCACCGCCTCGGCTGAGTTCGGTTTGTCTGAGACACTCGATCGAACGATTCACCTTGATGCCAGATTGGACACTCTTGGTCTGTTGTCGGGACGGCCGCCCGACCGGCTCATTACCCCCGACGTGATCAGCCTGCGAGGAACCATCGTGGAAGCGGCGAACACCGCCACACGACTGCTTTCCGAGGACACCCCGCTCGACAGCGACCAGATCGACTCAATGCGCGGGCGGCTCGAAGGAGCGAAGGATCTCGAGTCTGACATCGACAGTCGACTGGGCGATGTAACCGAAGTGCTGCAACAAGCACGATCGACCATTCGCTGGCGGATCCACCTACTCGTCGCCCTGGCTCTCATTACGCTCGGATGGTTTGGTTATCAGAGCTGGCGATCGGTCGTCACCGAACGACCGGAACCCACAACCATCGATCCCGACTAGGTTTCGTCTATGAAACCCGGCAATACACCGCTCGTCGAATTCCCCCGAATGGCGCCGACCGGAACGCGA
>CAJQPD010000215.1 GCA_905480085.1 uncultured Acidimicrobiia bacterium | reverse complement strand
GCCGCCGATCGAATGGATGGTGGGTTCCTGGTCAACCTGACGGGTGTCGTCGCCGAACAGCCGGTAAGTGGCATGACGGCATACTCGGCGGTGAAGGCAGCCCTGAGTGCGGCGACCCGGGCGCTGGCCCGGGAACTGCGCCCCAAAGGGATCCTGGTTCTCGATGCCAGGCCGCCGCACACGGAGACGGGTCTGGCAGGGCGTCCGATCGAGGGAGTAGCCCCTCCTCTTCCGCCCGGCCTGGATCCCGACGTGGTGGTCGCTCGAGTGGTCGAGGCTCTCGTCGCCGGGCGTCGTGAGTTGGCCGCGGCCGACTTCACTCCATGACCTGGCTGACCATCCACGCCACGGCGACCTGGTTCATGGTTGGCCTCATCTGGACGATCCAGTCCGTTCACTACCCACTCTTTGCCCGGGTCGGCACGGCTGACTTGATCGGCTACGAGAACGAACACACCACCCGAATGCTTCGGCTGCTGGCCATCCCGGCCGGGCTGGAAATATCAACGGGGGCGGTTCTCGTGTGGACCCGTCCGGCGGGAGTCGGCCTGTGGCTCGTTCTGGTAGCCGGAGCGCTTCTCGTCGCGATCTGGACCACAACCGCGTTTGTGCAAGTACCCCTCCACCGGCGCCTGGTCGATCAACCCGACGGCACCGTGGTCCAGCGCCTGGTGCGCAGCAACCGGGTCAGAACCGGATTGTGGACGGTTCGGGGCATGCTCGTCATCGTGATGCTGTCCGCATGAGGAGAGCATCATTCAGAGTGGGATGTGTCGCGATGGTTCGCAATGGTCGGTCGGACGTCTGACACTCAGGCTCTTCACGCCGTTGTCGTTGCTCCAACGCCCGCCACGTCTGGACGATTCCGATCAGGTAATTGCGGCCCGGTTCATATGGGCCTCCGACTGCCATTCGTCGTCTGCGATAACTGCGATGAGATGCTGGCTGGCATCCCAGATGTCTACGTGGCGCACGTACAGCGGAGCCATTCCGAACCTGGCGATGTCCGGGTTGCGGAAATCACCGACCACACCGCGGGCCGCCAGGGCTTGAACCACTGCGTACGCGTTCGGATGGCGGAAGCTCACCTGACTGCCCCGCCGGTGGGGCTCTCGTGGAGTGACGACATCCACCCCGGGAACCGAACTGGCCAAGAGTTCCATGAACAGGGTGGTCAGTGAAAGAGATTTTTCATGGAGGTCATTCATGCTGATGCCATCAAAGACGTCAAGGGCGGCATCGAGAGCGGCGAGTGAAAGGACATGCTGGGTACCAACCCGGGCCCGATGGACTCCGTCGTGTGGTTCGAAATTCAGGGACATCTCGAACGGCCGGGCGTGGCCCCACCACCCGGTGATCGGATTTTCGAAGGAAGGTTGCCGGCCGGGGGAGACATATACGTACGCGGACGCACCCGGGCCGCCGTTGAGGTACTTGTAGCCACACCCGACCGCAAAATCGACGTCGCAGTCAGCCAGGTGGACCGGTAGCGCACCGGCCGAATGGGCAAGGTCCCAGATCGCAACGGCTCCGGCGGCGTGTGCACGGGCAGTGATCTCGGCCATGTCGTGGCGTTCTCCTGTCCGATAGTTCACCTCGGTCATTGCGACGAAAGCGACATCGTCGCCGATCGGTGACCGGTCGGTTGGGTCCCACATCGTGAGGGTCTTTTCGTGTTGGCGGGCGACCGCGTCCAGTACGTACACGTCTGTCGGAAAGTTGCCTTCATCGGTGAGGATCAGGCTGCGATCCGAGGCTCTCGCCGCAGCCGACGCAACCTTGAAGAGATTCACGGAGGTGCTGTCGCAGGCGATCACCGAGTCGGGCTCGGCTCCTATCAGGCGGCCGATCCGGTCACCGACCCGTTTGGGCAGATCGGCCCAACCGGCCGTATTCCACGACCCGATCAGGCCGTCACCCCACTCATCGACGATTACCTTCTGGAGGCGGGCAGGTACGTGATTGGGCAACGCACCCAACGAATTACCGTCGAGGTAGATGACTCCCTCGGGAATACTGAATCGTTCCCGTAGGTGCCCGAGAGGATCACGGTCGTCTAGGTGGATGGCATCGGAGCGGCTGATCATGCCTCCAATGTAGAGGCCCGGGAGTCCGTTGTGCCGGTTGAGGTCTGAGGTTCGGCAGCCCCGACGTCACCAGAGGCCCGATCCGAGTCCAGATCAGCCTTCGCCGGCGCCTGCCACGAGGAGGTTCTCGCATACCTGTTCGGCGGCCTGATAATCGATGTTCTGGCGATCCAGGCCAGGGAAGATGTCGCCACTCGCCCCGGAAAAGTCGGGATCGGGCAGGTCGTAGTAGCCGTTGTCCCTGACACATTTGGCGAAGTTGACCAGTCGATCGTGAACCGCCGTGCGATCCTCGCCCCCGTGTCCGAGGGGTCGGCCGCCGATGAAGTCGTCGCACACGTCATAGGCCGTCATCAACGCGCCATGGTCGCTGATCATGTTCATTGGTGTCCCGATGGACACGTTGCCGTCCGCGTCGATCGTGGGATCGCCGATGTCGATGCCTTCGCCGCGCATGCATTCAGAAAAATCAAGAAGCTCCAATTCCTGGTCAACGATGGCCCCCAGCACCGTGTCGGCCGGATCGAGGCTGTCGAGAGTGGCCACTTCCGGGGCTGGTTCCGCGTCTGTTCCGCACGCTATGACGGCTAACCCGAGCACGATCGCCGGTATCCAGAAGCGGTGCCTTGTCGTTGTCAATCCGGGCATGGTTCAAGCGTACCCGGGTCTGGTCTCCGGACTGCCGATTCGATCCCAGACGCCCGTCACGTTTGCTACCAGTTGAGGTCCAATTGAGGTCAGGTTAAGAAAACAGGCGCCATTATGCTCGGCGAAAGCGCCAATCAGAGGGCTATTTATCCGGGTTAATCGTCTACTCCCGATACCAGGCCGCCGCCTCTCCGAGCTGTTAGGCGACATGGTCGATCTTCGTTCGCCCATCTCGTCGGGCGACCGCCAGCGCGTGATCGGGTCCATGTTCCATGAAGGTGAGCGTGCCCGCGTCTTTGCGTGGAGGTTCGGAACGCTCATGGCATTGTCGGTTTGTTTGGCCACATTCGGTCTTATTGCCGACTCGCCGGCGGTGATCATCGGAGCCATGGTGGTGGCCCCGCTGATGGGCCCGGTGCTGGGGGTGGCAGCCTCACTTGTGATGGGCTGGCCAAAACGAGGGGCCCGACAAGCAGTCATTGTGGTGTTGGGGGCGCTCGGAGCGATCGCCTTGGCGGTCCTCATTTCAGCAATTCTGCCCGGTGATCTCGACGGTCCTCCCCGAGAATTGTTGGCCAGAACAAAGCCGAACTTGCTTGATCTCGGTGTGGCGATGGCGGCTGGTGCGGTGGGCGCCTATACGCTGGTCCGGCGCGAAGCTGCGGAAGCGATGGCGGGGGCGGCCATCGCAGTTGCTTTGGTTCCACCACTGGCCACGATTGGCATCGCTCTCGAGTCAGGGCGTCCGGATATGGCATTTGGCGCGACGCTGCTGGTCACGGCCAACGTGGTCGGGGTGATATTCAGCGGAGCTCTTACCTTTTTGTTCGGTGGTTTTGTGCCCGGTGTCACCCTGAAGCTTGGGGTGGGACATGTATTGCGCGGGCTCCGTTGGGTGGTCGTGGCCGCTTTGCTTATGGTGTTTCCGCTCCAGTGGGACGGTCCAGGGATTTTGTCACCACCCCCAGAAAGCGGCGACGTCGACAGGGTGGTGGAGGATTGGGCCGCACTGGCACCCTTGCCGGTGGAGGTCATCAATGTGGTGGTGGAGGTAACCGACGGTCAAGCCAATGTGGGAGTGGTCGTGGCCAGTTCTGCGGAGCTTCCGAGCCTGGAACTCCTCGCAAACGAGCTTTCTGCCGAGCTTGATCGAGATGTGCGGGTGCAGCTTCAGCGAGTGTTGTCGGCGAACAGCGAAGCAACCGGAGTTGGCGGTTAGACAAGGCCAGCAATCCTGGCGGTCCTTTGACTCGTTTGAGACGACGCCTAATCCGGGATCAGCGTCGGTTCCGTACTACTTGACAGTTTCCCCGCCAGGGAAGCACGAACCGGCCCCAGCCCTTCGGGGCCGGTTTTGTTTTTACTCCGCGGGCCACCGTCGAAGGTTCTCAGTAGCTGGCGAGTTCTTTGGCGGCAGCCACGATTCCACCCGTGTTCGGCAGCACCATGTCTTCTAGTGGTTCGGCGTATGGGAAAGTTGGCACTTCGGGAGCTGTGTAGCGCCGGACCGGTCCGTCGAGATATTCGAACCCCTTGTCGGCGATCTGTGCTGCCAATTCCGCTCCGTATCCCATGAACCCGGTGTCCTCGTGCACGATGAGTGCCCGGCCCGTCTTCGCTATTGACGCTTCGATGGTCGGCCAGTCGAGTGGGCGCAGGCTGCGAAGGTCGATGACCTCTGCGGAGATACCGTCAGCGAGGAGTAGTTCGGCCGCTTCTACGGCGAAGAAGGCCATGGCTCCGTAGGTCAGAATCGTCAGGTCGGTGCCGAGGGTTCTGAGGGCCGCCTTGCCGAGCGGGACATGATGATCCCCCTCTGGGTACGGCCCCGAGGTCAGACGGTACAGTCGCTTCGGCTCCAGGAACAACACCGGATCAGGGTCGTCTACGGCTGACATCAACAGACCCTTCACGTCGGCCGGGGTCGACGGAACGACGACCTTGAGGCCCGGTACGTGGGTATAGAACGCTTCGATCGATTGGCTGTGATAGAGCGCTCCGTGAATCCCGCCTCCGAACGGTGTGCGGATCACCATGGGCAATGCCCACTGGCCGTTCGAGCGGTAGTGGACTTTGGAAACCTCCGACACGATCTGGTCGAACGCAGGGTGAATGTAGTCAGCGAACTGAATCTCGGGGATGGGGCGTTTCCCAGCAGCGGCCATCCCGACCGCCACCCCGATGATGACGGACTCGGCCAGCGGACTGTTGAAGCAGCGCTCCTCGCCGTATTTCTCCGTGATACCGATGGTCGCCTTGAATACTCCTCCCTTGAGGTTGGCCACGTCTTCGCCGAACACGAGCGTGTTGTCGTGGACGGCCATCACGTCATGCAAGGCCCGGTTGACGGCTGTGATGAGGTTGACTGTCTCGCCGATCGGCGATTCTTC
>CAJQPD010000214.1 GCA_905480085.1 uncultured Acidimicrobiia bacterium | reverse complement strand
CCAACAATGATCAACTCGGGGGCGAGTACGAACACGATGTTGCGAAGCCCCTCGGCGACGTAATGGGCTTCCATCTCGGCTGCCGACATGCGAAAGGCCGGTGCCAGGTTGCGCGGTTCGTCGCCCCACCTGGCAACTATGGCTGGGCCGGAAGCGAGCCCTTCAAAACAGTCCCCATGGTACGGACACAAGCCAGGAAAACTATCGTCGGGATGGCGTCTGACCGACACATGGCCCATCTCGGGGTGGACGAGACCACGGACGGTCTTCCCGTTGAGAACGGCCCCACCCCCCACACCAGTTCCCACAGTGAGATACACGTACGACGTGAACCCTACCGCCGCCCCCCAGGTCCCCTCTGCCAAAGCCGCACCATTGACGTCGGTGTCGATCCCGATAGGAATGTCGAAACCCTCTTCCAGCACGCCAACCAGATCAGTGTCGGACCAGCCAGGCTTCGGCGTCGAAGTGATGAACCCGAACTTGGGGTGAGTGGGACGCAATTCGAGTGGGCCGAACGAGGCCACCCCCATGGCTTCCATCGCGGGGTATCGAGAGAAGAATTCCAACACTTCGCCAAGCGTCTCAGAAGGACTGGTCGTCGGGATGCGGGTCTCGGCGACGATGTCGTCGGGACCACTACCAACGGCGCAAACCCACTTGGTTCCACCCGCCTCGATTGATCCCAGCAAAGGCCCGGCCACAAGTGGATTGTGGGGCCGGCGACCGGCCATGTCAAACCACCCCGGGGCCACCTGACCGGACCCCGACCGGGCGCCCGAGTTATTCGGCGACGTTCTGCGCACCACTGCCGTAGCCTGAACCTATGAACCCTGAATTGAGCGGCGAGAAATCGCGACTCAACCTCGATGTACTGCGTCCCTACCTGGCCACTCGCCGGGGCTGGTTCGCGCTCGCCGCCGTGACCATCGTTGCGGGGGTCGGTCTCGAATTGTGGCTTCCACAGATCCTGGCGAATTTCATCGATGACGCCCTCGGAACCACCGCCCTGAGCAAGTTGCTCGGCCTGGCTGGCCTCTATATCGCCGTGGGAATCGGCGCCCAGGCGGCCGCGATCACCTCACGGTACGTCGGCACGGCCATAGGATGGTCGGTCGCCAACGACCTGCGAATTGACGCCACGACCCACGTCGCTTCTCTTGACCTTGACTACCACACCCACACCAGCGCCGGAGCGCTCATTGAGAGGGTTGACGGCGACATTGACGCAGTCGCCAAAATGTTCTCACACTTCGCCGTTCAAGTTGTCAGTGGCGTACTCCTGCTTGGTGGAATCTTCGTTCTGACGTTCCGCGAGAATGTTCTGGCGGGCTGGACGGTCGTTGGTTTCACCGCCGCGGTGGTCGTGATCATGTTCGTTCTCAGAGGGTTCGCCGTCGCCGCTACCAAGGCCGAGCGGGGAACCTCGGCAGAACTCTACGGATTCATCGAGGAACGACTTGCGGCCATCGAAGACATCCGCGCCAATGGCGCAGGTGAATACGTCATGCGGCGCTTCCAATCGGTCATGCGGCGCTACTACACCCGTTCGGTGACCGCCTGGGTGAAACGATCGGTGATCTGGACGGCTTCTATCGGCATGTTTTCGCTGGGAACCTTGCTGGCTCTGGCCGTTGGCGCCTACCTCGTATTCCAGGGCCAAATAACCTACGGCGTAGCCTTTCTGATCATCCAGTACATGTCAAAGCTCGAAGGACCAATCGAGGAAATAACCGACCAGATGCAGGAAGTCCAGAAGGCGGCAGCTGGTCTCGGCCGGTTACGAGAGCTCTTCGGCCAGCGGCCGGCGGTCCAGCGGACCGGGACCGCAGACCTTCCCGACACCGCCCTCACCATCGAGTTCGACGACGTCACGTTCGCCTACGACAGCGAACCCGTACTCGACAACGTGTCTTTCACCTTTGCGGCCGGAACCCATGTCGGTCTCCTGGGACGGACCGGAAGCGGAAAGAGCACCATCACGAAGTTGATCGCCCGCTTCTACGACGTGTCCTCGGGAACCGTGTCGCTGGGCGGGTGGCCGATCGCCGAGATCGCCGAGTCGTCACTGCGAAATCGTGTGGCGGTCATCACCCAGGATGTGCAACTCTTCGAGGGGACGGTACGCGACAACGTTGCCATGTTCGTACCTGACTACGACGACCAACTCATCGAGAAGGCTCTCGAAGAGATCGGTTTGGGTCCATGGGTGGCCAGCCTCCCCGAGGGGATTCACACCCATCTCGACACCGCCGGGAAAGGCTTGTCGTCCGGGGAAGCCCAACTCGTAGCCCTCGCCAGGGCCTACGTCTTGAACCCGGGATTGGTCATCCTTGACGAACCGTCCTCACGCGTCGACCCGGCCACCGAAGTTGCCCTCTCGGCGGCGCTCGACCGACTGATCGAGGGTCGCACGGCCATCATCGTCGCCCATCGGCTGGCCACCGTTTCGCACGTTGACGAAATCATGATTCTTCAGGATGGACACGTGATCGAACACGGACATCGTTCGGAATTGGCGGCAACGCCCGACTCGGTCTTCGCTCGTCTTCTTGCTACTGCCAGGGATGGCTTGATTCGAGATGAGGTCACGTTGTGAACCCGCTGCCCGTCGCCTGGCGTATTTCGAAGCCCTGGCCATTCATGTTCTGGATCAACGTGCTTTTGTGGGGCGGGTTCCATCTGTTTCCAGCGGTCATCGGTGTGATGGTGGGTCGGGTATTCGATGCGCTGGATTCGGGGGATCGCAGCCTGGTCTACAGCGCGTTGTGGATCTATCTTGCGGTGATCATCGGTCGACTGGTCCTGTTCCAGTCGAGCATCTTGTCGTACTCGCGGCTGTGGCATCGCATGATTCTCCTCGTGCGTCGCAATCTCCTCGACTATCTCATGCGGGCACCGGGTTCGCGGGTGCTGCCCATGAGTACCGGCGCGGCGGTATCTACCTTCCGGGAAGACTCTGATCAGCTTGTCGACTATGTCGAGAATCTGCTCGACCTGTTCGGGTTGGTGGCCTTCCTGGGCACTTCAACCTGGATCATGCAGTCGAAATCTCCAGCGTTGACAATGTGGGCAATACTCCCGATGGTCGGGGCGTTCGTGATCACTCGAACCCTCTCGGGTCGGATCAAGATGTACCGGGAACGACTCCGAACCGCAACAGAATCGGTAACCGGTTTCATCGGTGACTTCTTTACAGCCATCGAATCCGTCAAAGCCACCGGGACGGCCGCGCCGATGATCGGCCATCTCGCTGATCTAAATACGGAACGACAGCAGTCCGCGTTGAAAGACACCTTCCTCGATCAGACGGTGCGCTCTCTCAACCGCAACATGGCGAACGTTTCCACCGGCCTGGTCCTGCTAGCCGGAGCCTCATTGATCCAGTCCAAGCAGCTTTCCATCGGCGACCTGACCGTCTTCCTCGTGTACATTCCGCGAATGACCGGGTACATGGCCTGGGGCGGCCAGATGCTTGCTCAACACTTCAGAGCCCGGGTAGCGGTCACCCGCATCATGCGACTTATGGTCGACGCCCCCATCACCCAGATCACCGACCCGAGTCCCCTCTGGGACGACGACGACATGGAGCAGGCCGCTCCGGTCGTTCTGTCCGCAGACGACCGCCTTCGGCGCCTCAGCATCGCAGGTCTCAACTACGGATTCCCTGATGGCGACGGACAGGGCATCCAGAACGTATCGTTCACGATCGACCGGGGCAGCTTCACCGTGGTGACCGGAAGGATCGGCTCCGGAAAAACGACCCTGGTGAGAGTCTTGCTTGGATTGCTCCCGCGCGACAGCGGTGAAATCCGATGGAACGACCAGACGGTGCGCGACCCGAGCTCCTTCCTGGTTCCACCCCGCTCGGCCTACACCCCGCAAGTACCGCGGTTGGTTTCGGACACGCTCAAACACAACATCACCATGGGTCGGCCACTTGACGAAGCGACGCTCGGCGAAGTGATCGACCTGGCCCGGATGACGAGTGACCTCGGACAACTGGAATCGGGCATCGACACGATTGTCGGAACCAGGGGCGCCCGATTGTCAGGGGGCCAGGTACAGCGATCGGCCGCTGCCCGGATGTTCGCTACCGACGCCGACCTTCTGGTGTTCGACGACTTGTCGTCTGCCCTCGACGTGCGAACAGAGGCTGAACTCTGGAAACGCCTGTTTGAGCTGCGCGACGTGACCTGCCTGGTGGTCTCGCACCGTCACCCCGCCTTGCGACGTGCCGACCAGATCATCCTTATGAAGAACGGCCAGGTGGACGACATCGGAACGTTGGACGAACTTCTGGCGCGTAGCCCCGAAATGCAAGCCCTGTGGGAGGAAGCCGACTGACGACCAGCGGTGCGTTGCCTATGGAACGTACCTGGGGTGTTGGCGACGGGCAACGTTGGCGATCGTACGAGCCTCCGAGAGGCTCTTTCTAAGATACCCAAGCGGTATCAGACCGGCCAGCCCGAGTCCCAGCCCGATCGCAACCGCCAGGGCGAAACCATCGGCGATAGCGGCGGCGCCGTTCTGGTCGGTGATATCGGGGCTGCCTGCCAGCAAGCTCCGGACGGCCTCGACGTCGCCGAGGCGCCGTCCCACGACAAACAAGATCACTGCGCCGCCGGTTGCTGCGCCGACCGTAAATCCGAGGTTTCGATAGAACTGATGCGCGGCCGTTGCCCGTCCGCTTTCATCGACCGCCGTGATCGATTGCAGAAGGGTCAATCCGGCGTTGGTTGCCATGCCGAGACCTGTTCCAACCGCCGCCATGCCGGCAAACACAAACGGCAAAGGCGCATCGAAGGCCGCCAGCGTCGCCACCGAACCCAAGCCGATCAGTGTGATCCCAAAGCCAGTGACAATGGTCGAGGTTTCGGCAAGCCGGTCGAGCATTCGACTGGACGCATTGGAGCCGATCGTCCAACCAACCACAAAGAAGACCACCGCCCATCCAGTCAACGTCTGACTACCACCGCGCGCTCCCCGCACATAAAGAGTAAAAAAGGACTCGGTGGCGATGCCTCCCGCCAGCAGCAAGCTGATGGACCACGCCAGCAAGCCGAAAGGCGGATCAATGAGGTGTCGCCGTTTCATGACCGGCTCGGCGTGGCGGCGCGCATGCCACAGATAGACCACCGCAATGAGGGCGGACCCGACAAACAGCCACGCTGACCACCCATCAAAGGCGTTGACCGCAAACAGCAACAGCAAGTTGAAGGCGAAAACCATGGCAAGGCCCAGAAGATCCAGGGATCGCCCCGATCGCAACCCGACCGGACCGGGCATGACTTTCCACCCTGCCGCCAGGGAAACCAGACCAAATGGAACGTTCACGAAGAAGATCCAATGCCACGACGCAAAGGAAAGAAGGAAGGCTGCCAGAGCGGGGCCGGCCACTCCCATGACCCCCCAAACGGTGGAATTGGCTGCGAACGCCCGACCAACCAGGTGTTTGGGGAATAGCAGATTGACGCCCGCCAACCCGACGGCGATGACTCCTCCTCCTCCAAGACCCTGCATGACCCGGGCCCCGATGAGCAGAACCATCGAGCCTGCCAGGCCCGCCATGAGAGACCCCAGGACAAAGGCGCCAACGGAGAACCGAAATATGAACCGCAGACCAACCGAGTCAATGAGCGCGCCGGCGACCACGGTGGCCACACCGGCCATGAGGAGATAAATCGTCACTACCCACGGCAGAAGGTCGAGATTGCCGAGGTCGGCGGCCAGGTTAGGCAACGCCGCTGACACTCCCAGCGAGTTGAAAGCCGACAGTCCAACCAGGGTGAAGATGGCGATTGAGGCCGGCAGCAACTCGGGTGCCAGCACGCTCTTGGGTTGGGGATCGTTCACTGACCCAGCCTAGGCCCGGTGATAGGGGTGTCCGGACCGGATTGTCTCGATCCGGTACAGCTGCTCAAGCAGCACGAGTCGGGCGAGTTCGTGCGGCAACGTCAAGCCAGAGAGGCTCCACATCGTTCCGGCATGCTCGCGCAGTTGAGGACCATGCCCGTTGGCTCCCCCAATGAGCAAACTGACCCGCGAAACACCTTCGGTTTCCCAGCCGCTGACAATTGCGGCCAGCTCCTCGGATCCGAAGTTCTTTCCACGCTCGTCCAAGACAACGACCTTGCCATCGGCCTGTTGTAGCAAACTGTTTGACTCGGCGACGTTGCGTTTGTCGCTATCGCGATCCTTCCCGTCCTTGACCTCAATGACCTCGGCGGGGGCCATTCTCTGAAGACGGTCAAGATAGAAGGAGCAACCTTCTGCGTAGAAGCCGCGCTTGAGTTGCCCGACGGCCAGGATTCGGTATCTCACACTGTCAGGCTACCGGCCATGGTGGCCGCTACAACTCACGACTTCGACCAGTCGGGTCAACTGTCCGATCGAGTGTCCGATCGAGCCTGGCCGGTAAGCAAAATGCCCACCCCGGCGAGGATCAACAGGGCCGGCCAAAAATACCTACCTTGCAGCGCAATCCAGCCCAGCGCATCAGTCAAGTAGGCAGCACCGATCACAAAGAAGGCTGCGCCAGTTAGGAAACTTCCTGAATTCTTCATCGGACGATCTCCAACTCTCCAATGCCGAGTTCGGCATTGATGTGAATGGTCGGACCAGGAGCGACCCAGGTCCGGTCCAGCGACAAGCCCAGACCGTCAACGACCTCATCGAACACGGTGAGCTTGCCAATGCCGGTCTCGGCATGCACGATAACTTGGGCATTAGGCGGCACGACAACGCGGGCCGATCCGATTCCCATGTTCAGTGAGACGGTTTGGTCTGTGACAAACGTCAGGGCGCCAAGATCCAGGAGATAGTCACCCATACCGTGTTCGTACAGACCCTGCACGTCAGCAACGACGGCGGGGGTTTCCCGGACTTCGCCGACCCCATTCCATGGGCCGATGAACGAAACCGCCCCTGAGACGACCGTCACGATCGTGAGCAGCACGCCGATCGAAATCAATCCGCCTACGTCCTGGCGTCCCGATCCGTACATGACACCCATCCCCACCAACATGAGGGCGGCGGGTACCAGAAGCCCCCACGAAACCGCCGCGGTCGTCGTCAGATCAACCATCCAACCGATACCAACCAGCAAGACCAGTGCACCGGTGATCACCCGGCCGATTGAGACCGTTGGTCTTCGGGGCAGCTCAGGTGGCGTGTGAACCGGCCGTTCTTCCAAACCAATCATTTGCGGCCTCCCAACATGATAAAGACACCGATCGAGACCAGTCCGATCGGCCACAGGTACTTGGACAAATCGGGGAGGAACTCAGACATCAGCAGGACTGACCCGACTGCGATCACGGTGGCACCAATAATCGTCCGACCGGCGAGACTTGAACCGGTTGGGGCCGGACCCAACACATCGGTTGGCTGTTCTTCTGGAATTGCGATCCAGCCAATGATGTAGAGGAGGACACCAGATCCCCCCGACAGAGCCAACAACACAAACGCCACTCGGAGGAGCACCGGATCAATTCCGAGGTAGCGACCGAGTCCTCCGGCCACCCCAGCTACCACTTTGTCCGTCGTGCTCCGCCGTACACGAACCACCTGGGGTTGTTCGGTCGGACGGGTTTCCAGATCATAAGCCATAGGTTCTTCCATCCTTTCTTGCCGATCATCTCCAACATACGACGTCCGTGCCGCCGATCCAGAGGCCATTAGTCCGCGATTCACGCTGACCAAACCTGCCATTTCGATGGATTTCAGGCGCCTCGACGGGTTCGATCGTGACAATGTCCGATCGGGACCTTCTCCTCCGGGACCATCACGGTCGATGCAACAACGTTGGAGAGGAACGACGTCCTTGAGGTCGGGAGGTCAACAAAACGTTGCTTCCTTCAATTCAGCGGCGCTTCACCATCGTCCGGATTCGGTGATCGCTTCGAACTGGTTTGAGAGACCGTTCTAGGAAACGAGACCGGACGGGCTGCGCCTGGGGGTTCCGACTGCCACGACCCCGGCGAGGGTGAGCAAGCCCCCGACGGCGATAGCCGGGGTGATCAATTCGTCGAGGAGAACCACGCCGCCAATCAAGCCCACCAAGGGAGCCGTGTAGCCGGTGAGCGCGACAACGGTTGCCGAGACATGCTTGGTTGCATATAGCGTTGCTGCGAACGGCAGCAGCGTGGAACCGAGACCGAGGCCAATAAGCAGGACCCAATAACCAGGTGCCACGCTGGTCGGGGTCACTCCACCGACGACAAGCCCCACCGCCCCGGCCACTGCCAGGCCGCTGACGAACATGGGTATCGCAAGCTCGGTGGTGTTATGCATCGGGGCGTAACGTCGACTGAGGATCCCCGACATCGACCCGACCACCACACCACCAAAGGCGAGTCCGCCCCCGACCAGGGCGCTGCCACCCTCAGCTAGACCGCTGTCGCCCGACAACACGATGATCAGGGTTCCGGTCAGGCCAAATAGCAGCCCGAACACCTGAGTCCGCCGCAAGGTCTCTGACAAGAGAAAGCGAGCCATGACCGCCGTGACAACCGGAACCAGCGTAATCACCAGCGCCTCAAACCCGGCTGAGACGAAGTTCAGCGACCCGATAAAAAGCATTGGAGCGATCCCGATTCGCAGGACGCCGATGGCCGAACCACGCCGCCATGCCTGGCCGTCGATAGATGTTTGCTTGGCTAGGCCATACCCGACGATGGCCATGGTGGCGAACAGGATCCGAAACACGACGACAGTGAACGTCGTTGCACCCGCGATAAAGAGTGCCCGGACCCCTACACCGGCTAGCCCCCATCCCAACGATGCGGCGCCCAGAGCAGCAATCGATCGAGGGTGCATACCGTCACGCTAAACGCTCCCGGTCCGTCCAAGAAACCACTCAAGGTACGACTCCTCATTGCCGATAGCCCCAGCAAGCAAGCTTCTCAGCAGAGGATGCGGCGGAGATCCCCTTCTCTCGTTGCCTACCCCTCTGACGAGAATTATGAAGAGGCCCCCTCGGGGGCCTCTTCTCCATGGAATGATTGACCCGGCAGTTAGGTTGTTGGCAGCGTCATTCGGAGGAAGCCCGCACGAACACGGCACTTTGGATCGTCGCGGGGTAGTTGGCCGCCATCTTCCTGATGGCAGGCATCCTTAAGATGACCCAGGCAAAAGAGAAACTTGCCGAAACCATGGGTTGGGTGGAGTAGTACGAACCGTGGGCTATCAAGCTGATTTGAGTCGAGGCAATGAGACCCAGATGGTCGTCATGAACATGATGTTTCTGCTCATGGCGCTGTTTGTGGCCTGGGCCGCTTCGGTGACTACGCCTTCTAGAGAACCTCGCACCCTCAGGTCCACTTATTCCCAGCCCGGTTGGTGAGGGCCAGATCGTCGGGTTGGTGCCTCGCTTTGTACCAGCGAAGCACGGCGCCAGGGCGATTGACCATCTAGCTGACTGTCAGGTTAAACTCCTAGCCATGCGTTCTCTCCCGATCGTCGCCATTGCCCTGTTCCTCGCAAGTTGTGTCGCAGGCAGCCCGACCGACAGCGTGGACCGGTCACCGGAGGAGCTCATCAGCTTCGGATCAGCGGCGTATCAGACTTTCTGCGCGGCCTGTCACGGGACCGATCTGCGCGGGACAACCCAGGGATCCTCCCTCCTTTCGATCGTCTACGAGCCAAATCACCACGCCGACTTCGCTTTCACTACCGCTATCAAAGATGGGGTCAAGGCTCATCACTGGAAATTCAATGACATGCCCCCTACGGCTTCGATCACAGATGATGAGATCGCCGCAGTCATCGCCTTTGTGAGGAACGTTCAGGACCTCGAAGGCTTCGATCAGTGATTTCGACACGCTTGAGCCCCAGGGCATCGGCAAACTCAAAGTGACGTTGTCCTGGGCGCCCTGGGTTTACATCACTCTGGCGAGCCTCGCAGTCGTGTTCCAGCTGGGATTGGCGATCGGGATGCCCTGGGGTTCAGTTGCCATGGGCGGCAAATATCCAGGAAGGTTTCCCCGCCACATACGTGGGGCGGCCGTGGTGCAGGCGCTGATCCTGGCGGCCTTCGGGGTTGTCGTTCTCACCAGGGCCGAATTGATTCTGCCGAACTGGCTCGAACCGTCGACCATCGCTGTCTGGTTTGTGGTTGCATTGGGCGCAATCAGTGTCGTGCTGAACCTCACAACACCGAGCAAGTGGGAGCGACGAATCTGGGGCCCGGCAACGATCTTGATGCTGCTCAGCAGCCTGGCCGTAGCAACCAGTTGATGGCCGGTCCTCGTAGCCGGCGGTGGCCTATGGGACCGGGTGGCGCGTGAGGTCGGCGAATAACGTGTACTCGGGCAGAAAATTCATCTCGACCCGGCCGGTTGCACCGGCGCGATGCTTGGCAATGATGACTTCTGCCAACCCTTTGCTCTCGACCGCCTCAGGGTTGTAATACTCGTCGCGGTAGATGAACATCACGATGTCGGCATCCTGCTCGATGGCGCCCGATTCACGCAGGTCGCCGAGCCGGGGACGTTTGTCTTCTCTCGCTTCGAGACCACGGTTGAGCTGGGACACGGCCAGGACCGGGCATTCCAGCTCTCGAGCCAGGTTCTTGAGATTTCGGCTGATCTCGGCGATCTCTTGCTGACGGTTCTCACGATTACGACCCTGCATCAGCTGGAGGTAGTCGAGGACCACGAGATCGAGACGTCCCTTTTGGCGCTTCAAACGTCGACACTTCGCCCGAACGTCGGTGACGGTTGTGTACGAGCTGTCATCGACGAAAATCGGGGCCGGATACAGGCGACTCGCCGCATTCGTGACTTTTTGCCACATCTCAACCGAGAGCTGTCCCGCTCGTAACTTCATCGAATCGACCCGGCCCATCGAGCACAAAATTCGTTGAATGATTTCATCTTTGCCCATCTCCAACGAGAACATGGCGACTACCCCGCCACTGACGGCGACGTTGGTCGCGATGTTCAGGGCGATAGCACTCTTGCCCATCGCCGGCCGGGCGGCAATGACTATGAGGTTGGCGGGTTGGAAGCCGGCCAACATGCCGTCGAGGTCCCTGAACCCGGTGGACAATCCGGTGATCTGTCCGGCGTTGGCCTCGAGCGCTTCGATGTTCTCGAGAGCGGGTTTGAGCATCGCCGAAAGCTCCAACAGGCCGTCACCGACCCGCCGTTCGGCGACTCCCAGCACCGTCTGTTCGGCATTGTCGATGACATAATCGATTTCCTCGTCGGTCTGATGGGCCAGGTTGGTGATCTCGCCACCCGCCCGAATCAGGCTCCTCCGCAGCGCGCTCTCTTCGACGATGTCGGCGTAGTAGTCGACCCGCGAGGCAACCGGCACGGCGTTCTGGAGGCGGGTGATGAAGGCCGGTCCACCAATTTTGTCCAGCTCGTCTTTGCGGCGGAGCTGGTCGGTAACGGTGACCGCATCAATCGGCTGACTCGTGTTGTAGAGCTCAACCATGGCTTCATAGATGGCCTGATAGGCAGGAACATAGAAATCGTACGACGACAGACGGTCGATGACCGTGTTGGCGGCGTCCGAGGACAGCAGCATGGCGCCGAGGACCGACTCCTCGGCGTCTGCGTTATGGGGCGGGGTCCTGATGCCGCTCGCCCGAGACGGCGCCCGGAGCGGAGCATCAGGCGCCGGCGGCGCGTACGAGTCATCAGGTGGCTCGTACGCGCCGCCGTCCGCCATGCGTATTTACGCCGGGATGACGTCGAGGGTCAACACAAACTGCACGTCTTTGTGCAGCTTGATTGGCACTTCGTGCAGGCCGATGCTCTTGATCGGCTTTTCCAGATTGATGGCATGGCGGTCGAGTTCCACGCCGGCAAACTTCTGGACGCCCTCGACGATGTCATTGACACCGATCGAACCGAACAGCCTGCCTTCGTCGCCGGCTTGAGCACCAATGACGATCCGGGTGCCAACCAGAGCCGTAGCGATGTTTTCGGCTGCTTGACGGGCCTTACGCGACGACTCGTCGCGAGCTTCCTTCAACGCTGTTGCGTGCTTGAGGGCACCACCGGTCGCTTTGATGGCGACATGACGCGGCAACAAATAGTTGCGGCCGTAACCGTCGGCTACCTCAACAATGTCTCCCTCGACCCCGAGCCCGGGGACTTCCGCTGTCAGAATCAGTTTCATTAGCGGTTGATGTACGGCAGTAGGGCCATTTCACGAGCGTTCTTGATGGCCATGGCCACCTCACGCTGGTGCCGGGCACAGTTCCCGGTGACACGACGGGCACGGATCTTGGAGCGGTCGGAAACATACCGACGCAGAACCGAAACCTCTTTGTAGTCAATGGTGGCGCGTTTGTCCGTGCAAAACACACAGACCTTTTTCTTCATCTTGCGGCCGGAATCGTTCCGGCGCTTCTTGCGTGGCTGCTGAGCCATGTTGTTTCTCCTAAAGCTGTAGTGCTAAAACGGCGCTTCGTCTGGTCCGAAATCTTCCCTGGCCACCGGAGCAGCCGGAAGACCGCCCCCATCCGAGCCGCCACCGAAGTCACCGCCGCCCGTGCGGGCTGCTTTGGTCACTGTGGCGGAAGCCCACCGAAGGCTGGGACCGACTTCGTCAATGCGGAGTTCAACGACTGACCGCTTTTCTCCTTCGGGGGTATCCCAGCTGCGCTGTTCAAGGCTGCCAGTCACGATGATGCGAGTGCCCTTCGTGAGCGACTCCGATGCATGTTCGGCAGCTTCGCGCCACAAAGTTCCGCCGAAGTACGACGTCTCTTCCTGCCATTCGTTTGCCTGATCACGCCAACGGCGATTGACGGCAATGCGAATCTTGGCCATGGCGA
>CAJQPD010000213.1 GCA_905480085.1 uncultured Acidimicrobiia bacterium | reverse complement strand
TGTTCAACCGGTTCTATCAGCCCGACTTCGATATCGAAGAGATGGGCGTCACACCCAACCTGGAGTTATCGACGCCAACCGACCTCCGGCTTCCCTTGCGATGGATTGCCATCTTGTTCGGACGGATCAAGACCCAGTTCGCCGCGACGTCCGGGGTTCATTCAGCCGAAGATGTCGTGAAGCTGTTGCTGGCCGGCGCCGACGTGACCATGACTACCGCCTCATTGCTCAAGTATGGTCCCGGCCACATGACTGATCTCGTCTGTGATCTGGAGCGTTGGCTCGACGAGAACGAATACTCATCGGTGTCCCAGCTACGGGGCAGCCTCTCACAAGTCAACGCCCCCGACCCGACCGCCTTTGAGCGCCACAACTACATGAAGGCCCTCACCACATTCCGGTCCCCCTCGGTGGCATAGGCCCGAAGTTCGTACGAACGTAGACGCCCCAACGCGGTGAAGGACCGCCGGAGCGGTCCTTCACGTGGTGAGCGTACATACCCTTGGCGTCCATATCAGGCCGGAATCCGAAGACGGTTTCTCCTGAAGTGGTGCTCACCCCTTATGCCCATTAACGCCATCTAAGGTCAAGAACCTGAGCGAAACTTCAAAAGAGGTCCAGCCCAGATTCGACGTCCCACCCGAATAGAGCCGGTCGCGACCGGGTGTATGGTTCGTCGGCTCATGGAAAAACTGGTCACCCGGGCGTTCGGATTCGCCTTCACCTCGAACCTGCTGATGGGGTTGACCTTCGCGTTGTTCATCCATTACGCCGGTTTTCTCGTCTCCCTCGGAGCCAGCGAGGGGACGGTCGGTGTAATCGTCGGGGTGGGATCGATCGGTTCGCTGGTCGTTCGACCGTACGTTGGACATCTCATGGATCGGATCGGTCGCCGACCGCTCATCCACGCCGGCAACCTCATCAACGTCGCCGGACTCGCCGCCCTGACCACCGTCACCTCGATCTCCTGGTGGGTGTACGCCCTCACCATCATCCACGGGATCGCCGAAGCCGTGCTATTCACATCCTTCGTGACATACACGGCCGACATCGTCCCGGCATCTCGCCGTACCGAAGGCATGGCGCTATTTGGAGTATCCGGACAAATGCCCCTGGCACTCGGCGGACTCCTTGGTGATTTCATTCTCCGGACGAGCAACTACACCACGTTGTTCTGGGTGGCGGCCGGACTTGGAACGGCCGCCTTCGCCATGGCACTGCCTCTTCACGAGTCCAAAGGTGTTCACACCCGGCCCAGTCTCGGTTTCCTGGTCGCCATCCGCCAGCACGAACTTTCACCGATTTGGCTCATCACGGCTTCCTTCTCGCTGACGCTGATTTCGATCTTCACGTTCCTCAAGACCTTCGTCGACACGACTGGATACGGTTCGGTCGGAGTGTTCTTCGCGGCCTATTCGACCATGGCCATCGTCGTGAGGTTGGGTGGCCGGCAGCTTCCACAGCGATTCGGTGAAATTCCGGTGCTGAGCGCAAGCCTGATCATCATGTCAGGTGGCATGGTCCTGCTCGGGTCTGCCACGACGAGTCTGGCCATTGGGATCGCCGGTGCGACTGCCGGAATCGGTCATGGATTCTCATTCCCCATCCTCAACTCACTCGTGGTTGAACGCTCGACCACCGAAGAGCGGGGGGCAGCGCTTTCCGGCTTCTTGTCGTTCTTCCCACTGGCATCGTTGATCGGCGCCCCGCTTCTCGGGTGGGTCATCGAATCGGCCGGCTACACACCGATGTATCGGGGCATCGGCGCCCAACTACTACTCGTCGTTGTTGGCTACGCGCTGTGGGAACGCCACCGCCACCGCCGGGCCATCGCAGTTCTCTAAACCGCTATTCCATCGCTTTTCGGAGCGCGGTATTCGTCTCGGTGACCCGGCGTGATAACGACCCCGCCATCCGCCGGTGGACCTCGGCGGCGAGGCGGGGATTCGTGGAAAGCAGGCCCTCAAGTTTGGATTCAGAAAGGGCGTAGGCCACCACCTCGGTCTCTGCGACGACGGAGGCGTTGGCCGGTTGGCGGGTGTAGTAGGCCATTTCGCCAACAATGGCGCCGGGTCGCATCGTCCGGAGTCGGGTGCCAGTGGCTTCGAGGACCACCCGGACCCGACCGTACTCGATGACATAGATCGGATGCCCGACCGACCCTTCGGTGATGATCGTGTCACCAACGCCAAACTCGACACGCTCCATCATTGCAAATACCCCATCGGCCCATGGCCCGGCGATTTCGGCAAGCTGGGCCTCGACCGACCCAAACAAAGAGTCCTCGCTGCTGAGGATCTGATCCTCAGCCCACTCAAGGCCTTCGTCGAGTGTGTGGAACCGAACGACGGTTTCGGCCGCCTCGGCGGCGGCAACCTTCTCGCCAAGCGGACCAAAGCCGGTCAACACCGTCGTTACTCCTTGTTCGGCCGCCGTTTCGAGGAATCGCTCGAATACGTGTAGCGCAGATCCATCGAACCCGGTGACGCGCTTGCCGTCAACCACGAGAAAGCGCACGATCTCGGGCTCCATCCGGGCTCTCAACTCGCCGATCAACCGGTTGGCCGTGCCGAAGAAAACGAAGCCGTGGATTCTGAAGATGGCAATGGCCCCACCCGCCTCGGTCAGGCGATCGTTGTCCGTAACCGGCCGATCGACGTTTGAGCGATACGAATCACCGGACAAGGCAACCTGTACAACGTCAATCTTCGAGTATTGATAAATAAACAGGCCAATGGCGGCGAGCACGCCGGTGATCACACCTGATACGAACCCGAAGCCCGCCGTTACTACGACAACAATCAGCACGATCGAGTAGTCGGTGACACTGACATTGGAACGCGAGGCAACCACCCACTCATACAAGAGATCCAGTCCGAGGCCGGCCACGACTCCGGCTACCACGAAGACAGGCAAATAGCCGATCACCCGCGGTCCGGCCGCCAATGCAGATAGCGAAACGAGAGCGACGATCACCGCCCCCACCTTGTTGGTGCGCGACGACTTGACCAGCTTCTGGAGTGTCAGTGATTGCCAGCCAGGCAGACTTCCCACCAGGCCCCCGGCGACATTGCCAAGTCCGGCAGCCTTGAGTTCAACGTCGAGCGGAAGATCGACCTTCTCGCCAACTTCGATGGCGCTGGCGTTCAGCAGCAACGACAACAACGCCACCGCGGGGATCGTCAGTAGGGTCGGAATGGCGGGGGCTAATTGGCTCATGTCTGCGGTGAACCCAACGAATAAATCGGAAAACTGGACCGGATCGGCCGCGAACGGACCAACGAGCCAACCGTTGACGCCCGCTTCCTCAAGGCTCACTCCACCAACGGCCATGGCCACGAAGAATAGGACAAGGCCAATTCCGACCACAGCCGGTTGCATCCATCGGCTGTCCACCTGCGCCGCGACCGCAATAGCCAGGCCGAATCCCAGTGTGGCAAAGGTGATCCAGGTCGCGGAAGCGTTCTGCGCCAGGCGCCACCCACCGGTAAGGAGCAGCCATCCAGTCGCCGCCAGGAATCCCCCGACGACCGGATAGGGAAGAAACCGGACGAGCCGTCCGAGTTTGAAGACCCCCGCCAGATACAGAACAAGACCGGTTGAGATCGATGCCACCGCCATCGTCGCCATGACCAGAGCGAATTGTTCGTCAACAGAACCTGTCGACGACGCGGTCACCAATCCGGCGGCGACCGCCACGACCGCTGCGGCGTTCGACTGCGGAGTCCCGACCAAACCGGATGTCAATGCAATGACAAGACCCAGGATTCCGGCACCAATAAGGATCGGTCCGAAGGCTCGCGCTTCGGCCAGGCCGAGCCCACCGAACACGAGAGCCGCCAGAGATAACGACCGGACAGCACCGACCAAACCGGCCGAAACGCTGTCAGCCAGAATCCGAACTGACAGACGATGATGGCCCGGGCTCATAGTCACCGGAACACTAGCTAGAGGCGTTCAGCCGCCGAGGGCCTGGCCGAGGTCGGCAATAAGTTCTTCAGGATCTTCGATGCCAACAGAAATCCGCAACAAGTTGGGAGGCACGGGGGTCGACTGATATGACGCCCGGTGCTCGATGAGAGATTCGACACCACCCAGAGATGTGGCGTTTGCAAACAGCCGCGTAGTCGCTGCCACCCGCCGGGCCTCAGCTGCGTCTCCGTTCACAAGAATCGACATCATGGCCCCAAAACCGCCGGTCATCTGACGAACCGCGATCTCATGTCCCGGGTGGGATTCCAACCCCGGGTACAACACCTGCTCGACCCGGGGGTGGTGCTCAAATACTGCAGCGATGGCAGCGGCAGACTGGCAGGCACGGGTGTAGCGCAGCGGCATCGTTCGGATACCCCGCAAGAGGAGCCAGGCGTCGAACGGAGCAAGAATCGAACCATGACTCCCTCGAACCGCCTCAATCCGTGCCCAACGCTCGTCGGGTTTGGCGGTGATGAGGATCCCGGCCAGGACGTCGGAGTGGCCGTTGTAATACTTGGTGGCGGAGTGAAACACGATGTCGGCGCCCAGGTCGAGCGGTCGGGTCGTAACGGGAGGTGCCACTGTCGAGTCGACGACCACGGTTGCCCCGACCCGGTGTCCCAACTCCACTGCAGCCACGATGTCAATGAGTCCCCACATCGGGTTGGTGGGAGTCTCAATCCACAGCAGGTCCGTTGTTTGGGTCAAGGCATTTTCAAGGGCGCCGGGGTCATCGGAGTCGAACAGCGTCAGAGAGATACGGCCGATATCGGCCTGAGCCTGCATCCAATCCTGGCCGCCGTGATACATGACCACCGGAGCGACCACATGCCCGCCCATCGGGACCGACTCCAGGACGGCACTTAGCGCGGCCATTCCCGACCCGAACACCAACGCCGCCGACCCGCCATCGAGTTGAGCAGCTACGTTCTCGACTGCTTCGGCGCCCGGATGGGCATAACGGCGGTAGACGTAGTCATCCGAGATTCCCGGGCCGCGTCGAAACGTCGTCGACGGCTGAAGGGGTGGGACGACGCCTCCGGTGGCCTCGTCGAAGACGCCACCGGCGTGGGCTGCAATCGTAAATGGATCTCCTGGCACAGTCGCCTCGTTTCGCTGCCGAACTAATCTCGCCTACTGCTTCACTGATCTACCGACCAGGCTAGTGACGGACTCGACTAGTCGATCGAACCACGCTGGACCGCCCACTCTATGCGCAAACCCGCCCTCACTCGTTCAACCACCGGCGGGCTCGATCAAGGTCCCGTCAGGGACTTTACCGGGCCTGAGTCGACCGATGACACTGGCCCATAGGTCATTCGGCCCTGAGCAATTGACGCTGGCGGGACGTACCTTGATGTAGAACATTCAAGGAGACGCATATACA
>CAJQPD010000212.1 GCA_905480085.1 uncultured Acidimicrobiia bacterium | reverse complement strand
CTCTTGGACGAGCTCGAGGTTCTTGATGGGCCCGCTCTTGCGCTTCCATCCATTCCGTTCCCACCCGGCAGCCCACTCGTTGATGGTTTGTATGCAAAGGTTCGAATCCGAGTACAGCGTGCTGGGAGTTCCCTGGGGCACGAGATCGACGCCCTTGATGAGGGCAGTCAACTCCATTCGGTTGTTTGTCGTGTTGGGCTCGTGCCCATGGGCCGATGCGACGATCTTGCCGTCGACGACGTATACCGCACCCCAACCACCCGGGCCAGGGTTGGGTATTGATGACCCATCCGTAAAGACGCCCGTGTCCGGGCCGTCAGTGAACTCTTCGAGCACTTGCGCGAGCGAGAGCGATTCGCGTGAGGTTCGTGACTTGGATCGGCGAGTCGTCGATTTGGATTCTCCTGAGGCGGCTCTCGCTGGCCTTGACGAGGACCTGGTTTTCAGATTGCGGCAATCGAGGCATTGAGAGGGAATCCAATTGTCGTATCGGTCAATGATGTCTTGTCGGACTGCGAACGACTTTCTGCACACGTTGCACTCAAACTGCGGCATCAGGTTGCTTTCGGTAGCGAGAAGACGAACGAGCTGAGACCGTTCCGGCGTTCGTATATGACTTCTCCATCCATGAGACGGGCGAGTTGACGGGCAACGACCAGGCCCAGCCCGAGGCGATCGGGTTGGGTCTCTGCCTCGGCATCGGTCCGATAGGGCTCAAACACCTCAGCGGGATTCTCGAGACCCACCCCGGGGCCGTCGTCGTGGACCCCGACCTGGACACCGCTGGCGGTTGACTCAACCGTAACGAATACCTCGCCGCCCCCATGGGTCACGGCGTTATCGACGAGGTTCCGGATGACCTGCACGGTGCGGAATCGGTCGGCTTCGGCGATAGTTGTTTCGCCAATGACCCTGACCCGGCTATCGGGTAATGAGGCAACAACTTCTCTGGTCAAGTGATTTAGGTCGAACCGACCCTTGGCAACCTCGATGAGACCAACGTCGGCCCGCGCAGCTGCGATCAGGTCCTCGATGCGATACCTCAGAATCCCGGCCTGGCTGGCGATCGTGTCGATAAGTTCAGCTTGTTCGGCGTCGGAGAAGGTTCCCTCACGATCGCGTAACTCCTGGGAGAAGCCGAACACCGCCGACAGAGGGGTGCGCAGTTCGTGAGCGATAGCCGCCACGAAGCTGTCATGGGTACTAACGGCGTTGCCGTGTTTTTCGCGCTGGTCGGCCCGTCGCTGGGCTGTGATGTCCCTGGCCGTAGCAACGGCTTCTAACCCGTCCGGTGAGATCCTGACCTCATAAGATCGTTCGGTTCCACCGAGGTCGGCGTTACCTGACACGACCTGCACTTTGCCACTCTCTATGGCTCGCTGTATGCCATCGACCAGCGCCGTGGCGAACTCGGCGGGCAGAAATTCACTCAGATTGCGGTATAGATAGTCGCTTCGGTCGAGTAACCCGGTCTCGCCGTGAATCTCCAGGACCCGTCCACTTCGACTCATTCTGGCTATGGCGTCCGGTACCGCCGAGAGGAGGGTGCGCAACCGCTCCTCTGATCTTATGGCTGAGTCCTCGGAGGCCCGATCGGCCTCTTCTAGTTGCTGGACCTTCTTCACCAGGACGTGGTAGCGGCCGGAGGCGAGGCTGACGATAACCAGAGACAGTGTGATCAGCGCGCGTGTTGGTGTGACGGCACCTTCATCGTTTCGGACGCCAGAAAGGTAGTCCAGTAGGAACGTGTTGAAAGGAAACGCCAACGCGGTCGCGACCAGGCCGGCGCGGCCGCCGAAGAAAGCGCCCACCAGGGCCACAGGCACCACGGACACGAGTGCGGCCGCGTCGCCGAGGTCTTTACCGAACTCGAAGAAGACCAGAGTAGAAAACAATACGGCCACGGCCACATAGAGTGCGTGGCGGATCGTTTGAGCGTCAGGGGCCTTCATGGTGGCGACAGGATATCGGGTTTCCTTGATTCAACAGGTGACCGGCTCTGTGTCGTGGTGCGCCTCCCTTCCGGTTGGGTGTGGCGCACGAATAGAATCGTCGAGGGGCGGCACCCGTCTTCGTCCGACCGGTTAGCGTAAGCGACCACCCCTGAGGGTGGTCGCCATGGTCGGATAACACAGGAGGCTGAACGTGTTATGCCATAAATATCGACATTTGAGGGGTCGAACTTGAACGGTTTGTCGGAAGAAGTTTCCGGATTAAGGGATCACCTGATGAATCACGCCATCCGGACGGATGGTCCGTTCACGCTCCGATCGGGGGCGACCTCGTCGTGGTACCTCGACGGCCGTCAGACCACGTTTGAGGGTCGGGGGGCCCGATTGGTGGCCGGGGCCGTATTGTCACGGCTGGCCGACGATCTGGTGGCCGTCGGTGGAATGACGATGGGTGCCGACCCAATCGCCATCGCGACAGCCTTGGTTGCCACCGACCGGGGCCGCCCGTTGAACGCATTTTCGATTCGGAAGGCAGCCAAGGACCACGGCACGGGCGGCCGCCTGGTCGGGCCGGTGGTCGCTGGTGAACGGGTGGCGATTCTTGAAGATACGACCACCACCACGGGGGCGTTCATGGAAGCAATTGACGCAGCCGAAGCCGGTGGGTTGATCGTCGTCCAGGCCATATGCCTGGTAGATCGGTCTGATGGCCTCGCGACGGAAAAAATGGCCGTGAGAGGTATACCGTACGTAGCCTTGCTGACGCCAGAGACCCTGGGCCTCGCATGATCGTTGTTCGGGTCAAGCCACATCGGACGTTTGGGTGGGCCATGCTCGGTTTGCTGGGGGCCACAATCCTGGCCGACTTTCTGGTTGGTGGCCTACTGTCCGGTGCGGCGACCTGGTTGGAGGACACCGCCTTTGTGGCCTGGGTGACCGAACGGTTCGGAGTGCCATTTACCCTTGGTGAGATCGATCCCTTCGAAGCCCGCGACTATCTGTGGGCGGCTGCATACGGAACGTTTGGTTTCGGGTTGATCGTGCACGGCCTTCGGGATCTTCTGATTCCTCGCAAGGTGCTCGTCGCAGATGAGGGCGGGATGACCGTTCACCTCAGTGGTTGGTTTGGCCGGCCCACCAAGATCCCATGGTCGGTGATCGATGACGTTCGGGGAGGTCGACTCACGCATCTTGACCACGTCTCGGAAGCGCTCATGGTGACGGTCACGACGTCCGAGTCGATTCCGGAGGACCCCTGGGGCGCCCGATGGATCGACGACCACACGCTGGCGATTACGGCCCGCCACTGGACGAGAACCCCGGCCGACGTTGCTGAGGGCTTGACGGACATGGCTATTCGTTCCAGGGCGGTGGTGTGATGTTGGTCGGCGCTCACGTCGAATCTGGAAACCCGCTCGTAGAAGCTGCCGAGCGGGGCGCCGACGTCGTGCAGGTGTTTCTTTCGAATCCTCAATCATGGAAAAAGCCGGCGCCGCGCGACGACGCGGCCGCCTTGAGGGCCTCCGAGGTCGGCATCTATGTTCATGCTCCATACCTCGTCAACGTCGTATCGGGCAACAACCGTGTCCGAATTCCCTCGCGAAAGATCCTCCAGGAATCGGCCGACGCGGCGGCCGCAGTTGGTGCTTTGGGTCTCATCGTTCATGGTGGTCATATGACCGGCGAAGATGCAGACGAGAGTGAGGGGTTCATTCGCTGGCGCAAGGCCCTGGAGTCGATCGAGACGGACGTTCCGATCCTTATCGAGAATACGGCCGGTGGGGAGGTAGCCATGGCCAGACAGATCGAGGTGATTGGTCGATTGTGGGAAGAGATCGCCGACCTCAACCCGGGATTCTGCCTCGACACATGTCACGCCTGGGCTGGGGGAGAGCCCTTTGAAGGTCTCGTCGAGCGGGTTATGAATGCGACCGGACGGATTGATCTGGTTCATTGCAACGACTCGAAGGATGCGTTTGATTCTCGCCGCGACCGTCACCAAAACCTCACGAACGGCGAGATTCCGCCCGACGAGTTGGCCGATGTACTTCGGGCGGTCGATGCCCCGATCCTCGTTGAGACGCCCGGATCGGCCGAGGATCACATTGCCGATATCTCCTGGATCCGGAGCCTTTAGCCCGTCATTTTGAGCGATGGATTGACATCGGCCAATGGTCGGATATCATTTGAGCGAACGATCAAAGCGGTTGCTCAAAGAGGAGAATCTGATGGACTTGCTCATGGTGGTCTGTGTTTTGGGCGGGCAAGAATGACCGTCCCGAACGTGACAGAGGTGCCGGTGCTAAGCAGGACGATCGGCGATATAACCAAAGAACGCATCCTTGATGCCGCCTTTGACACCCTGGTCGACGAAGGCATCACCGGGGCCAGCGCCAGGGCGATAGCTGCTCACGGAGAATTCAATCAGGCCCTTATCTTCTACCACTTCGGGAGCGTGCGCGATCTTCTCATCGCCACGATCGAAAGATCGTCACAGATCCAGGTCGAGCGGTACCGCCGGCGGATCGAAGGGGTCACCGACCTGGGCGACCTCGTGAGCGTCGCGGCGACTCTGCACGCCGAGGACATGGAGCGGGGTTCGATCACCATGGTCGCCCAACTCATGGCCGGGGCGGCTTCGGATCCGGAGATGGGGCAAGCCGTTGTACAAGCTTTCCAACCGTGGATTGACCTGGTCGAAACAGCCTTGCGTCAGGTCTTTGCCGGGTCACCGATCGAGGCTTTTCTGCCGTTCGGCGACATGGCCTACGCCATATCCTCACTGTTTCTTGGTTTGGAGCTTGTCTCGAAGTTGGCCCCGGACCAGGAGCAAGACGACCGGCTCTTTTCGATGATGAACATGGTGTCAGGCATGCTCGAAAACGTGATTGACGGCCAGCCGTTACTTGGCTAGATCGGGACTGGTCGGGCAACCCTGATCGGCCTGGGGCCATTGCTCGAGGCGGGCGCCATCGACGGAGATGTAGACGTAGTCCTGGTTGCCATCGAGGTCGACATACAGTTTGCGCACTGTCGGATCTTCCCCGGGAAGGCCAAATGTGTGGCTAAGACCCGAGGCGTAGAGGCTCTCAAGGGGACGATCGGACGGTCCGTACACCAATGCTTCTCCGCGGTCGTTTTGTATGGGCCCGAGTAGTCCCAATGGGTCGGCCGCGTATCGGTGCCCGGCAAAATCCAGGAAGGTCACGCCCTTTTCGTCGCAGACGAACTCGCTGGGGTATTCGTTGACACCGTTGGCGATTCGGTCGGCGGCGTCGACCCAAGGGCCGTGCTGGCTGGATGCACACGATGTCAGCGTTATTGCCGCCAAAATCAAGAGCACGTTTCGCATGATCCAAGGGTACTGGTAGGTTGCCGATTGTGGAATTGACACCAGCCGAAGCAAGGGTGCTCGGGGCGCTCATCGAAAAACACATGACAACCCCGGATCACTATCCGTTGACAACTGCGTCGCTCCTGGCGGCCTGCAATCAGACGTCGAACCGGAATCCGATCATGCGCCTCGACGAGGCGGAAGCCATCGAGGCGATGGACTCGCTGCGAGCACAAGGACTGGCTCGGACGGTCAAGCGGACCGGGGAGCGGGCGCTCAAACACCTCGAAATCGCCGACGAGGGTCTCGATCTGACCCGCGAGCAGAAAGCACTCCTCGCCGTTCTGTTGCTACGTGGCCCGCAGACGTCCGGCGAGCTACGGCTCCGGACCGAACGGTACGTCCAGATGGATTCGTTGGAACAGGCCGATCGTGTGTTGGAATCGATGGCCGGTGCAGATATTCCGGTTGCCGTGCTCCTCGAACGAGTCCCCGGTCAGAAAGAACCCCGGTGGATGCATCTGCTGGGCGGCAGTGCATCGGATTATGAAGTTGCCGCGCCCGGGAGTCGAGACACGGTGATCGAGCCGGTTCCATCCCGGCTCGAATTGTTGGAGGCCGAGGTGGTTCGGCTTAACGAGCGGATGGCCGCACTGGAGCTACGGCCGGAAGAAGGCCGCTAGATCGACCTCCAGGATCGAATCGGCAGGTAGAGCGATAAGCTCGCCGCCCTGGCGTTCTAGAGCAAACAGGTAGCTACTCCCCGGGGTGTAGCGCGGGCAATCCCACGATTCGCCATCCACACATGGCGCCATCGCTAAGACGTCAACCAACTGTCCGGCGCCGTCGAAGAAGGCTACGTCGAGCGAAATGGGCACGGTCCACATCCAGAACGAGCCTGTGGTCGGCTCCGGCCAGGCGAAGATCATGCCGTCGACATCGCCGAGCGAGGTGACCCCCATGAGGCCCTGTGCCCGTAGTTGGCCGGTGTCGGCCACGGCGACGAGCAGATCCTCGCCGTTGAGTTGGATGGTGGTTAGCTCAAAGCCCTCGATGTCGCCGGTGTTCACGGCCTCCGGAACTGTCGTCTCGGGAACGACCGCGGGTTCCGTCGTAGTCGTTGTTGTCGGCTGTCTGGTAGTGACGGTTGTGGTCGATGAGCTGCCAACAACATCGGGCTCCCTTTGGGAGCCCGATGAGCAACTGGAAAGAACGGCTACCAGGAAAGCGGCCAGGAGAGGTCGCGTGGCTCCTCCTCGAATAGCGCGGCGGCGGCTTCGTCCGTCATGTGATAGGTCTCGTCTTCGCCGGGGAACGTTTCGTTGCGCACGTCCGCAGCGTACTGGGATAACGCATCAACCGCCTGCTGGCGCAAGTCGGCGTACTTGCGAACGAACTTCGCATAGTGACCGTCGTGCAAGCCCAACACATCGTGCCATACGAGAACCTGTCCATCGCAGTGGACGCCTGCCCCGATCCCGATCGTCGGAATACCGACTTCTTTGGTAATGACCTGAGCGACTGTGTCTGGCACGCCTTCGAGCACGATGCTGAACACACCCGCGTCGGCCAGGGCCTTGGCATCGGAAATGAGTTCTTTTGCGTCGACCACCGCTCGGCCTTGAACTTTGTACCCGCCCATGGCGTGAACCGATTGCGGAGTGAGCCCGATATGGGCCATCACGGGAATCTCAGCATTGATGATCGCCTCGACCACGGGTAGCCGGTTGGCGCCGCCTTCGAGCTTGACTGCTTCGGCACCACCCTCTCGGATGAGTCGGGAGGCGTTGCGAACCGCCTCGGATACCGAAATGTGATAGCTCATCCAGGGGAGGTCACCTACCACCAAGCAATGTGGCTTGGCGCGAGCGACCGCCGCGGTGTGATGGATCATGATGTCCACGTCGACGGCCAGGGTGTGGTCGTGGCCGAGCATGGCGTTGGCGACCGAGTCTCCAACCAGGATGATGTCGATACCGGCTGCCGAGGCGATCGAGGCCGAGGGGGCGTCGTAGGCGGTCACCATGGCGATCCGTTCGCCTCCCTTGCGGGCTGCGATGGCCGGGGCCGTGACCTTCTTGGGTGCGTCACCCATGGTTTTGCTCCTGTCTCCCCACCTCGCAAGGTTGAGGGATGTCGCGTGTATGTGCTGTCGTCTACTCCGACATCCGATGCCAGCCGGTCACCAGTGTCTTATTGAAGGCTAGTCGCAATTGAGTTAATCCGTTTTCTGAACGGATCCGTATTAGTACGAAATACTCTCAAGGAGGCTACTTATGAAAAAGCTAGTTCTAATGTTGATGGCACTAGCCGTCATGGCCGTTTCCATACCGGCACTTGCTCAGGAAACTCCCCGTATCCACCTCATTCACGGTATCCCCGATACCGCCGTTGATGTTGAAGCCGGTGGAGCCAATGTCTTCGAGAACTTCCAGTTCGGCGAAACACAAGATCTGTCATCTCTCGCAGGAGCGACCCTCGAGGGTCTGAAAGTGAAGCTGGCCGGCACCGATACGGTTGCGATCGACGCGGGCGATGTGGCCCTGCCAGCCTCTGGTAACTACACCATTATTGCCCACCTGACCGCTGATGGCACCCCAACCCTGGCTGTGTTTGCCAATGACACCTCTGCCATTGCTGCGGGCGAAGGTCGTCTCACGGTCCGTCACACCGCCGCTGCCCCTGCTGTCGACGTGCTTGCCAATGGCGCGGTAGCGTTCTCGAACCTGGCCAACCCGGATGGCGTTTCTGCCGATCTGGCCGTCGGTACGATTTCCGCCACCGTGGTTCCCACCGGCACCACCGAGCCGGTTGTCATCGGCCCGGCCGATCTGCCCATCGCTGACGGTACGTCGTTGATCGTGTATGCGGTCGGCTCCCTTGATGCCGCATCGCTCACGGTTCTTACCGAGTCGATTAGCGGACTTGGCACGGCTCCGGCTGCTGTCAACACGGGCAACAGCCCGGTTGAGTCGGCAACCCCATGGGCTGCCGCCGGTGGTGTTCTCCTGGCCGCCGTCGCCGGCTTCGCCCTCCGTCGTCGCACTGCGGTCGAGCGGTAAAGCAATAACACAGAGGGGTGAGATGCCGACATGGCATCTCACCCCTCTTTTGCTTTGACCATGCGTTATTTGCTTCTCTCTTTTCTGGTCGCCACGTCGGCGGCCTGTACGTATTCCACGGTTGATTCTTCAACTTCGACTACGACGCTTCAGCCGGTAGCTTCGACCACGACTCTCGTGCCAACGTCGACTACCACGCTCGGTTCGGTATCAGCTTCACCGCTTGCCGAGTTCGTCAAACCAATCGGCTCGGCTGTGTATGACCCCGACAAGCTGTTCCAGGACCGTCCGGCGCCGATTGGATTGCACATAGATGCCATTGGCGTCAACGACGCAACGATCGTTCCGGTCGGCATTCTGGACAATGGCGAGATGGAGATCCCCGGCGCCAAAGAAGTGGGCTGGTATCAGTACGGTCCGACGCCGGGCGACGCGGGTTCTGCAGTATTGGCTGCCCATATCGCCTACAACGGGCGCAATGGTGTCTTCAACAAGCTCACTGCCATGTCGGTTGGAGATCTGTTTGAAGTGGCCTACGACGACGGTTCCTATCGGACGTTCGTTGTCACCGAGGTTGCCCAGTATGACAAGACGGAATTGCCATTTGACCGCATCTTCGCGAAAGACGGCGACCCCGGTGTGGTCCTCATCACCTGTGGAGGGACATTCAATCAATCATTGCGATCGTATGAGGACAACGACGTGGTCTATGGAACTCCCACCCCCAACTCGCCCTGAGCGAGGGAGGCGTTCGAGCTCTCCGGTGTCGTTTTCGAGCCTGCGGATCGAGTGGCAGCGCTGATACATCGACCTGACGGGGCAGCCTTT
>CAJQPD010000211.1 GCA_905480085.1 uncultured Acidimicrobiia bacterium | reverse complement strand
GTCAGGCCTCTTCCTGCGAACAGGTCACTTATCTTGCCAATCCCATGAACCGTCAAGCCAGCGGCTTTGGCCTGGTCGAGCAGGGTGTCTGAGTGGGGTGGCATGGCATAATCGTGACGTTTGTAGGTGCGTTGAAAGGCCCCCGGCCGCCCGACGAAAGGTCGAGCAATGACCCGGCCGATCAAGTATTCATCACAGTGCCTCCGGGCGATCTCGCACACCCGGTAGAGCTCGTCGATCGGGGCAATCTCCTCGTGGGCGGCAATCTGGAACACGGAATCAGCCGAGGTGTAGAGGATGAGCTCGCCCGATTCAAGATGTCGCGGGCCCAATTCCTCGATGATCACCGTGCCGGAGGCGGCGTAGTTACCGATGAACGTGTGACCCGATTCCGCTTCGATGGCATGGATCAGGGCATCGGGAAATCCGGTATCGGTGAACGTTTGAAACGGTGTTTTTGTGATGATCCCGGCCAATTCCCAATGACCGGTGGTCGAGTCCTTGGCCGCAGATGCTTCGGCGAGCCTGCCGTATGCCATCGTCGGGTTGGCTACCGGAGGCATGCCTGCCAGACCACCGTGCAGGTTGCCGAGTCCAGCCGCGCTGAAGTTCGCAAGATCAAATCCTCCAACTGCGAGGGCCGTATGTCCGAGTGTGTCCGACCCGGCGTCCCCGTACTCGGCGGCATCGGGGGCTGCTCCGGCTCCACAGGAATCCATGACAATGATGATGGCTCGCTTCACGATGTTGTCCTCCTGATCGACGAGCCTACTCAAGGACAGCTCCACCGTTGCCGCGATGGGCGACCCGGCATGAGCGGGTGGCGGTCTGCGTTGTGGGTGGACAGATCGATCCAACTGTCCTCCAGGCTGTAAAGGCTTTCTTCGATGGCCCTGTGTGAACGGGGTGGGCCCAGCAACGGACCAGACACGCACAGACCAGGCGGCCGACTGGAAGGCGCAACTGCCTATCGGGAAACCTTGCCGTTTTTCACGGTAATTCCTTCGGCACGCAGTCGTTGGGCATGCTCGCGTTCGTGGCCGGGAACCAGTCGACCGGCGGCGTTGACGACTCGCCACCAGGGAAGTCCGTCGGATCCTCTGAGGATGTTGCCGACGGCCCGGGCGGCGCCGGGGAAGCCCGCTTCGGCAGCGACCTCGCCGTAGGTGACGACATCGCCTGGCTTCAGGGCGGTGAGAACCCCACGGACGGCTTCCTCGAAGTCGGGTTGCATGGCCAGGTCTACACCGTACCGAAAAGTCGATCTCCCATGTCGCCGAGCCCGGGACGGATGTAGTAGTGATCGTTGAGGTCGCGGTCGATGGAGGCAATCACAAGGTCTACATCGGGATGCTCCTTTTGGACGCGCTCAACGCCGACCGGGGCAGCAATCACGCATATGGCCGTGATATCGGCCCCGCCACGGTTCTTGATCATCTGTATCGCATAAGCCAACGATCCGCCGGTCGCCAGCATCGGCTCGAGGACCAGCACCTTCTTTCCGGCCATATCGGGCAGTTTGATGTAGTACTCCTCGGGCTTGATCGTGATCTCATCGCGGGCCACCCCGACATACCCAACTGATACGTCGGGAAGCAGTGCCAATACGGCATCGATCATGCCGAGCCCTGACCGCAACACGGGCACCGCCACGATGCCCTGCGCAATTTTGGTCCCGGTGGTTCCTTCCAGCGGCGTTTCGATTTCGATCTCTTGTTCCGCAAGCCCCTTGGCGGCTTCGTGAACGAGAGACAGGCTGACCCGCCTGGCTGCTGAGCGAAAGGTTTCGGCGTTCGACTGGTTGGAGCGGAGGATTGACAAATAGTGATTGGTAATCGGGTTATCCACGACGGTGAGGCTCATACGGTCGATAGTAATGGCCCGACCGGTGTCGGCGCACTCTCGGGACGGATCAGCCAGTGTTACGGAGGCCGGCGGCGATCCCATTGACGGTGAGCAGCAGTGCCCTGCGCAGCTGAGGATCACCGCCTTCATCGGAACGGGAACGGGCCAGCAACGTCACCTGCAGATAGTTGATCGGATCGAGATATCGATCCCGGACGGACAAAGTTCTGGCGAGCGTTGGTGCTTCCGCCAGCAGTTCGTGGCGGGTGGCGGTCGCCACCTCCGCAAGGGTCAGCTCATACTCGGCCCGGATGACGTCAAGGATGTCTTTGGCCTCGTCTTCGACCAATAAGTCGACATATCGGTCAGCAATGGCAAGGTCGGTTTTGGCGAGGGTCATCTCTACATTTGAGAGAAACGTAGAAAAGTATGACCAGGTCTTGTACATCTCGATCATCGCTTCCCCGTAGCCGGCCTGGCGGGCAGCCGCCAGGCCGCTCCCAACTCCGAACCATCCGGGGATGATTTGACGGGTTTGAGTCCAGCCGAACACCCAGGGGATGGCCCGTAGACCGTCAAGACCAGTCGAGTCGCGCCGACGGGAGGGGCGTGAGCCAATGTTGAGATCACCGAGCTCGTCAACCGGAGTAGACCGCAGGAAATAGTCGACGAGGTGATCCGAGTCGACCAGGCTCCGGTAGGTAGCGAACGCAGCATCCGACACGGTCTCCATGACCTCGTCCCAGTGGCCAAGTACCGCTTCGCTTTGGCGCGGAGTCTTGTGAAGTGTGGACGCTTCGAGTACCGCAGCAAGCGTCAACTCAAGGTTGCGGCGGGCCAATTCCGGCAGACCGTACTTGTCGGAGATCACTTCGCCCTGTTCGGTGAGTTTGATGGGGCCGTCGATGGTGCCGAACGGCTGGGCCATAATGGCGGCGTGGGTGGGGCCGCCTCCGCGACCGACGGTGCCGCCTCGACCGTGGAACAGGCGCAAGCGAACGCCATGTTTCATCGCCGTGTTTCTCAAATCACGCTGAGCCTTGTAGATCTCCCATTGCGATGTGGTGATACCGCCGTGTTTGTTGGAGTCCGAGTAGCCCAGCATGACTTCCTGAACGTCATGATGAGCAGCAACGATTGACCGGTACGACGGCTCCGACAGCATCTCGTCGAGGATTGCTCCGGCCACTCGCAACTCGTCGATCGTCTCCAGCAGAGGCACAAAGCCGATCCGGGCAACGTTCGTGTGTACGTCAATCAGGCCGGCCTCCCTGGCAAGTACGGCGGCCGCGAATACGTCGCCGGCGTCGCGGGTCATCGAGATGATGTAGGAGTCGATAACGTCGATTCCGAATCGATCCTGGGCGTCTCGGATGGTATGAAACGTCCCCATGGTTGAGTCAGTCGAGGGGGTCAAAAGGGTCGTAGGTGACGACAGGGGGCGTCGGGCGGTCAGTTCATTGGCGAGGAACCGGCTGCGTTCGCCCGGACTCAAGGCTCGATAGTCGATGTCGAGGCGCTCATAGAGCACGGCCAGTAACTCGTGGTGACGCTCCGAATGTTCTCGAACGTCCATGGTCGCCATGCGAAATCCGAATGCCGCCACCGTGCGGATCAGGCGCAGTAGGGGACCGTTTGCAATGAATGTTCCCCGGTGGTCGAGCAGGGAATTGCGCATGACGGTCAGCTCGTCGAGAAGCTGGATTACGCCCGGGTAGGCGGTCCCCGACCGGTGGTGGGTTCCCTCGGCGAACCCGTCGCGGGTGTTGCGGAGGCGCTCGTGTATGTAGGAGCATTTCAGTCGGTACGGCTCGGCCGCGTTCATCGATCCGAATCGGTCGAACACCTGGGGGAGTGCGATCCGGTCTGCGGCAAGGGAATCCTCCAGCTCGGACGAGATACCCTGGACTGCCAGCGATGATGACAGCTCTGCTGACAGCGCCTCGACGGCTCTGATGATGTTGCGCAAGCCGTGTTCATGCTGAATCTCGAGGACCCGCATCGTCACCGCCGGAGTCACAAACGGATTGCCATCTCGATCGCCTCCGACCCAGGTCCCAAAGCGGATCGGGGTCGAATACGGATCGACCACGGTCCCCAGTCGCTGCATCTGCAGGTCGTATTCTTCCAATAGCCCTGGCACGACGTCTGTGAAAAGCTGGTCGAAGTAGAAGATGATCGATCGAGCTTCGTCGATGGGTTCGGGTCGATCGAGCCGGAGTTCGTCCGTCTGCCAGATGAGCTCGATGAGTTCCGCCGTCCGTCGATCGATCCGCCGTTGATCTGCGTCGGTGGCTCGTGGATCGAGTCGGGCTTCGAGCAGTCCGGCTATGTCGTTGAGTTTCGTCAAGATCGAGCGCCTG
>CAJQPD010000210.1 GCA_905480085.1 uncultured Acidimicrobiia bacterium | reverse complement strand
GGATTGTCGAGCAGACCCCCGACGCCGGGGGCCTATTCCCCAAAGGCACCAAGATCACGGTGATCCTGGCCGTGGCCCCGACTACGACAACAACCACCAGCACCACCACCACCACCACGACGACGACCACGACCACTACGACCACCACGACGACTCTCCCGCCGCCCTAATGGAGGCGCTGTTCGCCTGGTACGAACGGCACAGACGCGATTTCCCCTGGCGACACACCGACGACCCCTGGGCCATCCTCGTTTCCGAGGTGATGAGCCAGCAGACCCAGATCGATCGGGTGGCCGCCCGCTACGACTCCTTCCTCGCCCGGTTTCCCACCCCCAGGGCCATGGCATCCGCCCCACCGTCAGACGTACTCGCCGAGTGGTCGGGGCTCGGGTACAACCGTCGGGCCCTGAATTTGCAGGCCGCCGCCCGGGTGGTAGCGGAGTCGGGGTGGCCTGACACGAGCACCGGCCTTGAAGCATTACCGGGCGTTGGGCCATACACGGCCGCGGCGGTCGCCTGCTTTGCATTCGGCGAACAGGTACCCGCCATCGATACGAACTTGAAGCGCGTTCTCTCGCGATGGATCGGACGGCCACTGACGGGAACAGAGCTGTCTGATCAGGCCGTTGCGATGGTTCCGGCCGGCCAGGCGGCTCGCTGGAACTCGGCTGTCATGGACTTGGGCGCTCTGATATGCAAACCGGTACCGCGCTGTGAGGGCTGCCCCGTCTCGGGCTCCTGCGCCGACCCGACGGTGTACGTCCCGCCGCCCCGGCAAGCTGGTTTTGATGGTTCGCTCCGTCAGACTCGCGGGGCGATCGTGAGACTGATGCTCGACGGTAGACCCCGAACCGCTGATCTCGTCGCGGCAACTGTGCGCCACGAGCCAGATCGGGTCGAGACCGCCCTCTCCGCGCTGGTTGAGGAAGGGATTCTCGAGTCGGTCGATTCGGGATACGTCGTGATCGGAGCGGCACCGGCAGCCCGGTAGGTGACCTGGGGAGCCGGTCGCCTGGTGACTAGCCAGCCAAGAAGTTCTGCAGCAGCGCCTTGCCCTCCGTCGTGAGAATCGACTCAGGATGGAACTGCACCCCGAAAATCGGCAACTCGACGTGGCGGATTCCTTGGATGACTTCGTCTTCGATGCTCCAGGCCGTCGCTATCAGCTCGTCTGGCATGCCACAAACGGCCAGCGAGTGATACCGGGTGGCCGTGAACGGTTGCGATAGTCCGGCAAACACCGTTTCGCCGTCGTGGCGAATCTGAGAGGTCTTCCCGTGTTTTGGTTCGGGGGCCAGGTCAACCTGACCACCGAAGGCCACCACGATGGCCTGATGGCCAAGACAGACGCCGAGCGTCGGTATCTCGTGTCCCAGTGTCTTGACGAAGTCGATCGAATAGCCGGCTTGTTCGGGGCGTCCCGGGCCAGGGGAGATTACGAGGCGATCCGCCTTGAACTGGCGGGCCTGTTCGGGCGTCATTTCATCCGAGCGGATTACGACGGGATCAGCACCCAACTCTCCGAGGTACTGGACGAGGTTGTACGTGAACGAGTCATAGTTATCGACAACAAGGCATCGCATAGGGCAGTCAGACTACTGGCGATCCGACTTTGACAAAGCGTCTGGGGACGTTTGGTCCGTAGCTCCAAGAGTCACCGATCGAGCGGCTATCCTCCTAGACCATGCCGAAATCAAAAGGTCGCAAAAAAGCTGTCGTCCATCAGATTCCCCGCGCCAAGGAAATCGAGGTCGAATCACCGAAGTGGTATGTCATAACCATGACCGGCCTGATGGTGGTCGGCGTAATCGCGGTTCTGGCCTATTACATCTTTAGCTTGAACCCGTGGTCGCTGCGTGGCGGTCTTCTCGCCATAGCCATCGGGTTCATCATGACGGTCAACTGGCACTAGCTGTCCAACCCCTTCCGATAGACGGGTAGTCCTCAGGCGGGTCTCCAGATCGGGTTCATGGGTTCCCGACAATGTCGGGGATAGGCGTCTTCGGTATTTGACTGAACCGTCATGATGACCTCGGTCCCACATCCGGCACACCGGAAATGAACTTCGGTCTCGGAAACGTCTTCGGGGTCCGGCTCGTCAGGAGCGTCGGCCAGCATCCGGATAATCGACGTCATCGTCTTCCAGAGCAACCAGCCCGCCACGAGCGCAATAACAACCTGCCAGAACATGTCCGAAAGTGTAGGCAGGGTTACAGGCGTTCGATGATGAGGCCGTTGGCCATGCCTCCACCTTCGCTCATCGTCTGAAGCCCGTACCGCTTGCCGGTTCGTTTGAGTTCATGAGCGAGCGTGGTCAACATTCGCGCTCCGGACGCTCCCAACGGATGCCCCAGGGCGATCGCTCCCCCGTTGACGTTCGTACGATTCCAGAGGTCTCCGGTGGAATCTGTATCCGCCAACCAGGCGCCGATCACGCTGGCGAACGCCTCATTTAGCTCAACCAAGTCGATGTCATCAAGCGACAGTACGGCCCTCTTCAAAACCCGCTCCGTCGCCAGGATCGGGCCGGTGAGCATCGTCACCGGATCGACCCCCACCAGAGAGAATGACCGAAAACGCGCCATGGGTTCCAGTCCGAGGGACTCCGCCTTTGATTCGCTCATGATGAGCACCGCGGCCGCCCCATCCGACACCTGCGAAGCATTCCCGGCCGTCACCACGCCATCTTCTTCGAACGCCGGTCGAAGGCGAGCCAATTCAGCCGCACTGATGTCGGCCCGAATCCCTTCATCGGTGGTCATTGCCGTAGCAAGGCCAACGTCCAGCGGGACCATTTGATCGACAAACCGGCCCTCGCTGGTTGCCCGGGCAGCCCTCTGATGGGAATCAAAGGCGATCGAGTCGAGCTGCTCACGGGTCAACGACCACTGCCGGGCAATCAACCCGGCAGAGATCCCCTGCGGCACCAACCGGTACCGATCCTTGACGGTGGGTCCGAACGGTTGACCGGGCCCCTGGTACGCCGTGACCCCCATGGGAACTCTGGTCATCGATTCCACTCCGGCGGCGATCACCACGTCATAGGCGCCAGCCATGACGCCTTGAGCCGCAAAGTGCACCGCCTGCTGGGAAGATCCGCATTGCCGATCGACGGTGGTCCCCGCAACAGTGTCAGGAAACCCGGCAGCCAGCGCGGCACTACGGCCAACATTGAGTCCCTGTTCGCCCGTCTGCATGACACATCCCATGATGACGTCCTCGATCAGGCCAGGATCTATGCCGGTCCGGGTCACCAACGCTTCAAGCGGACGGGCCGCCAGATCGACCGCGTGTAAGGTACCGAGAAGGCCATCGCGCCGACCTATCGGGGTTCGGACCGCATCAACAATTACGGCTGCTGGCAAGTAGGGCTCCAAGTCGACCTCGGCAGCGTACACGTCGTCATCGATTCCGGTTTCGTGTCGCCGTTCATTTGGGCGTAAACTACCCGACCCCGGGGCTGTAGCTCAGCTTGGCAGAGCACCTGGTTTGCAACCAGGGGGTCAGGGGTTCAAATCCCCTCAGCTCCACGGTCGGGCCATCCCCTGCGGACGGACTGACTGCATACAACTCAACCCGGAAGGGCGTTGGATTAGGACCGTGAATCGGCCTGATACAATTCCCCCTCCTTCGGGCCTATAGCTCAGCTTGGTTAGAGCGCTTCCCTGATAAGGAAGAGGTCCCTGGTTCAAATCCAG
>CAJQPD010000209.1 GCA_905480085.1 uncultured Acidimicrobiia bacterium | reverse complement strand
TACGACGCCTACCTGTCGGGCGAGTTGGAGGACTACGACTATCCAGAAGAGAAAGTGCTGGCGGCCCAGGAGCGGATCCCGGTTATCGCATAGGGCTACCCGAGGGCCCGGTGGAGAAACGCCGCCATCTGGCCCCGGGTGACCGCCTGGCCCGGGCAAAACAACGTGTTGTCAGGCGGATTGCAGCCAAACGTCACCCCGGCGGCAGCCAGCTTCTCTATGTCCGATTCGAACACGGAACCGTCGTCATCACTGAATGGATTGTCAAGACGATCCGTGTAACCGAGACCCCGGACAAGGAAGGCGGCCATCTGTTCTCGAGTGACAGGTCTATCCGGACAGAACCGCGTGCCATCCCCGCAACCGAGCGTGATACCTGCCGCGGCCAATCGATCGATGTCAGCCACGAAGATGCTTTCGCTCGTATCGGTGAATCCGGCACTCGGAGCAGCGGGAAGATGGAACGCCCGCGATAGGAAAGCAGCCATCTGACCACGGGTAACAGCGTCCCCCGCACAGAACTTATCGTTCTTTGGTGGGTTACATCCGAAGGTGATGCCTTCGCCGAATAGCCATTCGATGTCAGCCTCGAAAAGGGACGTGTCGTCGTCGAAGAACGTGCCGTTGTAGACAAGTGGATCCCACTCGTCGGGACATTCCCACTTCGGGTTCCGGAACCACGACGACGTCGGCGTGCCGCTGCCGCCCAGGTACGCCGAGAAGGAGCTCCCGCCGGCATTCACCCATATGTCATCGCGACCGTCACCATCGAAGTCGGCCACCGTCACGACCCCTGAGGAAATATCGATCGCACTGGCGGCGGTCAGCATCAGGCCCGCATTCGTGTAGATGTGTACGACAGCACCACCGGAGTGCGGTTCGAAGGCGTACAAGTCGGGACGGTCATCAAGATCTCGATCACCAAGCGAGAACTGCCACCCGGCCGTATCACCGAACAATCCCACAAATTCACCCGATCTGGTCGCGAATCCAGACGCCCCGTCCCAGACCTCGACATCGGAGGCCGATCCGCGGTTGACGATCACATAGATGTCGGGGGAACCATCCCAGTTGTAGTCGCCAACCAAATACGTCTGGTCGGGTCGAACCGGTATCGACGTCGCAATCTTTATCGTGTCACCCGCCTCACCACGCTGGGAAACCAACTCAATCGCCACGAGGCTCCCCGATTCGTCCACAACCCCGACCTCGGACCTTCGGTAGCCGGCAAAGTCGCCAACGAGCACTTCATCAGTAGCGATCGACGCGTTGGGTATGACCGCCGAGACGCCGCCGCACTCGGCGTATTCCGACCGGGTGGAGACATATTGAATGACGACGTTTCCATTCTTGTCAAACGCCCGGATCGGATCCGGGGCTCCGTCGCCACTCACGTCGCCGATGAGGTGAACCCCGGCCAGACCTCCAAAGAAGGTGGGTTCATCAAAGACCTTGGATGAAAAGTCAGTCGCCACGGTCTTCACGGGGTACGACGGATCCGGCGTTCCGAACCCGTCCGTGAAACCGGGTCCCTGCCACGAAAAATGCATTGGGTCTTTTGAACTGTGCCAATCGCCGCCCCAACAAAACCCGGCGTCGGTCCACGCCTTGACGAACCAGGCAGGCATGTCGGTCCTGAAGGGATCGCCATCCTCGAATGGTCCCTCCTGATACGGGTTCGTGTTCGCGTTGATATCGATCGCTATCCCGAATGCGTGTCTGGAGATCCCATATGATCCTCCCACAGTTCGGGCGGAATGCGCGTAGGTGTAGCCCCCGATGGCGTAATAGTGGCCCTTGGCCTGCTCGGCGGCCAGGTTGGCGGCGGCCTTCTTGAACGCCGGGAGTGCCCGTTTGTGTATCCGAACCGTCCGCCCACCACTCATGGGTACGGTCCACGTGACCAGTTCAGCGCTGACGGCTCCGATGGTGCGCCCGAACATGTCGCCGTATGGTCCTCGCAATGGCTCGCTGGAAGGAAGCGACCCGATTCTCGTTGCCAATGGGGTGGGTGTCTCGAGGCCCCCGCAACCATCTGATTCGTTTGAGTTCGGCCAGGTTTCCCCGACGGCAAGAACCTCATCGGGAACCGATCCGACAAAGAGCCCGACAAAAAGGAGCAGAACGAGAAGGCTGGCCGGAATCTTCACGCCGGTCAGCCTACCGAAGCCCCGGTGGTTGTCCCAATGACATCAAACACGACCGAGCCTGACCGGGCCTACACTTGCCTCCGATGACAACGACCGAACCGTCCCGCCGAGAAATGATCCTCGACGCTGCCGTCGCCTTGTTCCGAACCGAGGGATTTCACGGGGCCGGCATCGATGACATCGGGGCAGCAGCCGGTATTTCTGGACCCGGGGTCTATCGACATTTCGAAAACAAGCATGCGCTTCTGGTGGCGATGTCCGAGCGGGTCGTCGAGCGATTGTTGGCCCACAACGAGCGGGTGGCCCAAGAGGAAGCGAATCCGATGAAGGCCCTCGAACGGCTTGTGAAGACTCACGCTTCGTTCGTCTTCAGTTCACGAGAACTCATAACCGTCTACGTAATCGAAGAGCGCAACCTGCCCGGCCCGGCCCGGGACCGCGTGAACCAGAAGCAACGCGAGTACGTCAATGGCTGGGTCAACTTTTTGTCGCAGCTTGCCCCTGACGGGGACGAATCACAGCTAAAGGCGGTCGCCATTGCTGTGATCGGCATGATCAATACGGCCGGACACCCCGATTCGAAAGATCAGAATCGTTCCGTCGTCGAACAGATGGCGATGGCGTCGCTCATGGCCGGCGCCCTGGCAGTCAATCGAAATAGCGGAGAAACAAGCCCGAACGAGGCTTCGGGCTGAAATACGTCGACTTGGCTGGCATGTTTTCGTGGGCATCGGCCACCGCCATCATCTGATCGATGGTCGGATCTGCCAGCAGAAATGCCACGCCATGGGCCTCGGCTACCTGGACGGGATCAATCGGGACCGGACCGGGCACCGCCACGATATCGCCGCCCGGGACCGCTGATCCCATCAGAGGCCCGATGACATGCTCATCGAGACGCGCAGAATCGAGTCGGGCGGCTGCCGAGTCGATGGTGGCGGCCGGCAGGCGCACCAGCCATCGTTGGTTTTTGAACAACGCGATCGTGTGACCAGGCGTCGGTCGCTCAAGGTCGGTCACCCTGGCACCGAGGGCCTCCAACCTGGCAATCACCCTGGCGGCATTCATCCGAAGCAAAATGCGGTTGTATGCGGCCACGGTCATGTCGTCATGGGCGAACAGAACCGCCAACAACGCCGGCTTCACATCGTTGCGCTCCGCGTAGGCTTTGAGCGAGGCGACCCGGTGATGGCCGTCGGTGATATAGACAGCCTCGATCGATGCTCCAGCAGTCCTTACGGCATCAGCAGACACTTCCCATATCGTCTGGCGAAGTCCGTCCTGGCTTACAAACTGGTGACTTGGGGTTCCCGCGGTAGTAACAGCCATCAACGCTTCCATGGCTGCGGTGTGGCGGTACGCCACTGCCACCGGCGACGAGACCACCCTCACCTTCTCGGTGTACGTAACCAGCGCTTCGACTCTGCTGGGACTCGTGGCTTCATGCGGTCTGACCAAGGCCAGCTGATCGAATGGGATTCCACAAACCAGACCGGTTTGCAGGCTATCGCCCTGCTGTAATCGGTAGCAGAACGCTCGAGAGCGAGGCTCGTCGAAGGCCACCCGGACCCGTTCGAGTCCGGCCACCGCGGCGCCGATCGGATCGGGTCCCAAACCGATGGCATGCAGGAAGCTCAACGGCTCATCGTCCGCCAGAGCAGCACGCTCACGGGCCGTTAAATCGTCGTACGCCGGAATAGCCACCCGATCGGCCAGTTCGGGACTGACCAAAGAAACCTCGATCGGTTCCAGATGCATCAGGCGTTGGCCGACCGAAAGTCGGCCATCAGCTCCACAAGTGCGTCAACGGCTTCAACGGGCAGAGCGTTGTAGAGGCTGGCCCGTACTCCCCCGACGGTTCGATATCCCTTGAGTCCAGTCATGTTCCGACGGGTCGCCTCGGCGAGAAACCCTGCGTCGAGTTCCTCAGACGGAAGGTGAAAGACCACATTCATGTGCGACCGGGATCCCCGATCGACCTGGCTCTGGTAGTAGCCATCGCTGGCATCAATCGCGTCATAGACCAACCCCGATTTCCTGGACGCCTGAGACTCCATCACCGCCAGGCCCCCCTGCGATTCCATCCAACGAAGAACCTTGCCGACCATGTAGATGGCATAAACCGGTGGCGTGTTGTACATCGAATTCTTGGAGGCGTGGATGTCGTAGCGCAAGTACGCACCTAGATCGCGATTGGTCTCCTCAAGCACCGAATCACGTATGAAGGTGATATCCACACCGGCGGGTCCCAGGTTCTTTTGGGCACCGCCATAGACGAGATCAAAGAGATCCCACGGAATGGCACGGGTCATGTAGTCAGATGACATATCTCCGACCAGCGGAACCCCTACGTCGGGAAACTCGTTGAACCGGATACCCCCGATCGTTTCGTTCGATGTGACATGGAGGTACCGGGTGTTTGGCTCGATGACGATCTCTTCGGGAGCCGGCATGCGCCGGTAGCCGTCCGATTCACCGTCCCACGCGGCGTAGAGATCACCGTGATGGGCCCCGTCCGACAGCGC
>CAJQPD010000208.1 GCA_905480085.1 uncultured Acidimicrobiia bacterium | reverse complement strand
GGTCCACCAGCTGAAGTGTTTCACCGCCATTGCCGAGGTTGCCGCCATACTCGCCTGAAACATTGAGTCCGGATCCGTAGCGCGCGACGAACGCGGCAAGATCGCTCACGATTAACACGCGCTCGCCGGGAGCGAGGGTTTCGGACGGGAAACTGTAGCTGACCCCGGCGATGAACTCGACGTCCTCCAGATCAAACGTCGCCGCCCCGAGGTTCTGGAGCTCGATGAACTCGTAATCGCTGCTGTTCGTGCTCACGCCCAACTCGAGTCCGCTGGGATCGTGTGGGTGATAATTGATTTCAGTGATGGCGAGGTCGAGGTAGGAGCTGCCAATCTCCAGGGACGCGGCATCCGATGATCCGCCCCACGGCTCGAACGTCGATTTGCTTTGGTTGTCCGTGGCGGCCACATAATAGGTCAGAGTGCCCGATGCACCGAACGGACCGATCTGCACGGAGTAGATCCCGTCACCGGCGACGGCATCGGCACCCACCCCATTGTCGATCATCGGGACCGCGGTGCTCCCCCCGCCATCAAAACTGTAGTTGAGCGTTACCGCCGCCACCTGGACATCATCTTCGACACTCGTGGTCACCACAATGGCCTCGTTGGTGTCAGGCAGGGCCGGCGTCCATTCAAGGCCGGAGAGGATGGGACCGATGTTCACCAGGTTGAGTTGACCCAGGGTGTTGGCTCGGCGCGCCGTGATGAACTCAGTGATCCCGTAGTAGTTGGGCACGGGACCTCCATTTTGCTCCGAATCATACGAATTGAAGTATTCCGAATAGTCCCAACCGGGCCACTCACCGCTGTAACGGAATCGTTCGGCTGACTTGCAGTTGCCTATCCCCAACCCGCCGAAGGGGAGCGCTGCCGTCTGGTTGTCCCTCACTCGATAAGCCAGTGGATCCAGCATTGAGTTCATGTAGGCCGTCTGCACCAACTGATTCATGTAATACGAATAGCGATGCTTGAATTCGTCGACGGCAAGGATCCTCGTGACGAGCGGAGTATTGGAAGATTTGCCCCAGCTGTACATGTTCTGAGTTGCCCAATCACCGCCAATCCACCGAATGCTGAAGGTGTTGTCCAAATCGAACGGAATGTAATTCCACTTGCCGCTACCCGGATCCCGGTAGAGGTAGAAGTTGTTCCAGTTGCCCCAATGCCCATCCCAGTTTGCCGTGAGCACGTCGATCGCAAGGCGCTTGAGAAACTCGTCCACCTCGAAGTGCTCGCGAATCACCTCGGGAAAATTCCCGGTGGAGGTGTTATTGAGGATGTCGATGAACTCGGCCAGGTCATCATAGGAGCCATCCGTGCTTCCCTGGTATTTCAAGTCATAGGTCGTCAACCCAATGTAGGAACTCCCGTTGGGCCCCTTGTAGGTCAGGTTCGCAGGACCGTCACCGGTGTAGGTGCACTTGTAGAGATTGCCGCGCGTGTTCTCGAACCGCTGTTTCACAAACACATCATCCACGGGCTGAGTGTTATTCAGCACCGCATCAAAGAACACTCCGTCCGGGCCCGAAAGATGATTGTCGGGCCCGATGATCACCGTCGCCACATGATTGGCATACTCTGATGGAAGCCCCGCGGCCGCAGCGAGGTCGAAGCACAATTTCGAGCGAGCGGTCGACGGATCATTCCGCTCGGCGTTAAGGTTCAGCTTTTCCATCCCCAACAGATCCTGCCCCGGCACGAAGGAATCAAAAGAGATCCGGAAATTCCGCGGCCTTCCTTCCAGGCTTGTATTCCCGCGGCCCCGGATCCCAACGTCGGTCACGGTGACGTCAATGTCTCCATGCCGATACCGGAACGTCACCGAGCGTTCCGGGAAATCGGGACTCGAGCCCTGAAGATCGTCCCACGCCGCCTGGGAAGCCGTGATTTCCACCCTGGCGAGAGACGTGTCACAGAACAGCGGGTGGGGTCCCGGGATGACCGTGTTCGCCGCGCCGGGGGTGTGCAGGATGAGGTAGCCGGGTTGACCGGGCCGGAGGGTCGGGTTGGTTCCCTGCGTCTGGAGCCCATAGGAGATGTCCGGATACTGCTCGGGGAAGGCGGCACCAAAAGTTGAAAGCACAGTGGAGCCGTCAAGGTGGACCAGCGCCAGGTATTCACCGTCTGCATCGAGTCCGAAGTCCGTGTGAAGTTCACCGGCGGCGGCCGCACGATTCTTTCCCGAAGCGAACACCACCACGTAGCCTGAGGCAGGCACCACCTGCGATGGAAATTGCCACTTCTGAAGATCCTCGGGATCATCCGTCAGGTAATAACTGTCGAGGTCCACCGATCCGGGACCCGGATTATGAATCTCGATCCAATCCTCGAAATCACCGTCTTCATCAGCAAGCACGGTCTCATTGTCCGCCATGAACTCGCTGATGAACGGCTGGGCAACCAGCGACAGCGGCTCCGTGCAGGCGCACGAACAAAGAATGAGGGTGTGAAGCAATCGGTGCATGGGTTTGGGGCGAACGTGCGTCTGACAAGTATCACACAGGGTGGTGATTCGACAACCGGCCCCGGCGAGAAAATCCGCGAAGGCTCAACTGGCCTGCTAAAAAAGGAAACCGCCGGAAGCCGTAAGGCCCCGGCGGTTTGTGTGATTCGTGCCGCTGTTACCTTGAGAGCCGGTAATATTGCTGGGTCGCTCCGGCGGCGATGTTGGTGGACTGCAC
>CAJQPD010000207.1 GCA_905480085.1 uncultured Acidimicrobiia bacterium | reverse complement strand
CGGGATCGGGCCTGCTCGACGTGCTGGACATGTATAACTTGTTAAACGGTAGCACCAGTGTCGGTGACCCGATCCCGAATGCGTCCCATGCTGTTGAGCTCACCGGATCAGCCGGCGGCACCTACACCACCGAGCTCGACCTCTCCAGCTACCCAATCAATAACCTCGGTGACTACGAGTGGGTCTTCATCGGCTTCTCGCGCAACGTGGCCGGTGCCGCCTCGGCTGTCACTATCGACAATCTCAGCCTCATTACCAGCGACCTGCCGGGCTTGGGAGGAGACTCCACCGCCGACGCCTTTGACCTGGTCATTGAAGACCTGCTTGATCCCGATCTCGACCTTGTGGTCGGTAGCGTTGATGTAGAGATCTATGATGACTCCGACCCCGGGGTCCTGATCTACCGCTCTATCGATGGCGCCGCTCCGAGTGTAAATGACCTGGCTGCCCAGACCGGCCTGTGGGGAACCGGACTCGCTGCTCCGGTGGTGACCACTGGCAATACTGGCGGGGACACCACGATCCGCATCGACATGGACCATTTGCCACTGGGCTACAGGGTCAGTATAGGCTATGACGCCGCGCTCAGCGACAGTATCGCTCTTGCCACTACCACGGGTGTGACTAACACCGCTGACCTGACTTGGGACACTCTGCCCGCGGACAGCGATCCTGATGAGCGCGCCTACACCGACAGCGATGATGCTGTGATCACCGCAGGTGCCATCTACGACCTGGACAAGAGCATTGTCGCCACCAGCCTGCCCAGCACCGGCACCGACGAGCACAACTCGGGACCGGTCGAGCTGCCCTTCACCACTGACCTCGCCCTCTGGCTGGATGCCACCGACATCGACGGCGACGGTAATCCGGACAGCTTCACCGATGGGGACGTGTTCGGCACCGACATTCCCGTATGGGTGGACAAGTCAGGCAACGGTGGTGACGCCACCGCCACCTTCGGCACGCCGTTCTACGTCGCCTCCAGCAGCGCCACCGGCGCCCCCGCTGTCGGCTTCACCGGCACCGACGGCACTGATCAGCTGCGCACTGCCACCAACTTTAACACTCTGGGAGATAACTACACCGTATTCACCGTATCCCGCTACACTGGCGGACAGAACGGACGGGTGGTTTCCGCCAGCAACAATTGGCTCTTCGGTCACCATAGCAACGGAGACGAGCGCTGGTATGCCAATGGCTGGATACATCAGGCCGGTAGTGCGAACACCGGCTTCAGCGTCTACAGCGGTGTGATCGGCCCGGATATTAACGGCCTGGTCGGTGAGTTCGCCGGGGACCCCGCCGCTGACTTCTGGGTGGACGGTGTTCTGTTGACCAACGACGATCAGGGCTCATCCAGCACTGCCTATAAGCCGGACTTCATCACTCTCGGTTCATATTTCTCCGATGGCCGCGATTCCTCTAACGCCGAGGTCTCCGAGTTGCTGGTCTTCGACCGCGCCTTGAGCGAGGACGAGGTGCTCGCCGTGCAGGCCTACCTCGGCGGCAAATATTCGGTAGCCATGGCTGATCCGGGCTTGACCGATCTCGCCATCGGCGAGGAAGTCACCTACGAGATCACCGTCACCCTCGAGGAGGGCAGCTGGACCAATGCCGTCGTGACCGATGCCTTGCCCGACGGCTTCCAGTTCGTCAGTGCCAGCGTCAGCGAAAATGCTTCCAGCATGACCAGCAGCGGTGGCGGCAGTGACTTGGGTGCCGGCACCTTGGTCGACGCCGATGGCACCGATCAAGGCATCCGCTTCGAGTTCGGCACCCTTGTCAATCCCGGTGATGTCGATGATCCGGCCACCGACGACACCGACACCTTCACCATCCAGATCGTGGCCCGCGTGCTCGATGACCCGGCCAACTTCAACGGCAGGGTGGCCCTCAACAGTTCCACCTTTACCTCAGACGGCGGCGTCAGCGTCACCGACACCGCTGCCGCCGACATCGTCGAGCCCGAGCTGGAGATCCTCAAGACCGTCACCCCGGCCACCGGCGCACCCGGCGACACCTTTGACTACACCGTGACCATCGCCCACGATGATCTCTCCCCCCTGGATGCCTACGATCTGGTCATTGCCGACCTGCTCGACGATACCCGCCTCGACTTCGTGCCCGGCAGTGTGCAGGTCTTCGAGGGTGCCGTCACACAGGATCTCTATCGCACCCAGGTCGAGGCACTCAGCCCGACCGCCTATTACACCTTCGATGCAGATGATCTGGCTGATGCCGATACCGTCAATAACCGGGGCTCACTGACCAACACCGCCAGCCTTTCGGGTGGAGCCACCTTCACGGATGCCGCCAGTGGTTACTTCGGCTCCGGTCTCAGCATCAACGACAATAGTAATCAGGTATTGCTTGTCGACGGAGGTAATATTGATCTCGGCGCGGACTGGACGGTCTCGACTTGGTTCCAGGACCTGCATGACACCAGCACGTGGCGGACGTTGATTCGCGGCACCAGCGCTGACCACCAGGTCATCGTTGAAAATTCCGGTTCGAACGATCTAGGCACATTCCGCACTGGCGCTGGTAATTTCTTCGATAGTGGTGCCGACCTTCTTCCGGGTGATCCGGTCTGGCATCACTTGGCTGCCGTAGCCTCCGGCGGGCAGACCGAGTTCTACATCGATGGTGTTCTGGTGGGCGCGTCTGCTGCCGCCAGCTCCTCCGACATCTTGGGCATCGGGAACCACCATACTGGCGGTCAGCCCTTCGCCCAGACTATCGACGAGTTTGCCGTCTTTGGATCCGCACTCAACAGTGAGCAAATCGCCGTGCTCGCCAACAGCGTAACGTTCACAACCAGCGTCCTCGCTGACCCGAGCAGTGCCACCGCCTC
>CAJQPD010000206.1 GCA_905480085.1 uncultured Acidimicrobiia bacterium | reverse complement strand
GGGCCGACGGAACCCACTGGGTCACCAAGGGGTCACGAGTTCAAGGGCGACAAGTACAAGCCGGGGTGTCAGGTGTGCGGGCAGAGGAAGGGGAGCCACTGATGGGTCCGTTGGAGGAGCCGATCAGGATGCCGAAGCCGGGCAATGGTGTGGTGTCGAAGCAGTTGCCGGGGACGTGGTTCGCCGGGATGCCGGATGGGTCGACGTTGCGGGGGGTGTCGCATCCGGATGTGTTGATGGCGCACGCACTCAGGTTGCAGGGCGCGGTCGATGAGGTCAGGGTGCTGCTCGGTGAGAACGCCCCCGTTGCTGTTCGTGACGCTGATGTGGCTGAGGCGTTCCTGCGGTGGGGCATCTGATGAGGGGCTACGGGTGGCGGTGCGACAACTGCAACGTCACGGTCATCGAACCCCACGACAACGCACGGTTCTCCCAGCAGCCCCCGCAAGGCTGGTACAGCGTGTACCGCGACATCGGGGTGAAGGTCGCCGACAACGTGGCGCACGACCAGGAGTGGCACTTCTGCACGACGCGGTGCCTGGATGTTTGGTCGTTGCACCACCACAAGGAGGAGTTGGCGTGACACCGAAGAAGGAATGGGCGCCCCTCAACGTCCTCGCAGGCATGGCGCTGCTCATCGGCCTCGGCCTCATCTGCGTCACCACCGTCGTGTTCATCGTCCCCGGCGCCATCCTCATCGGCTACGGCCTCCTGTTCCCCCTCATCGAAGGAACCGAGCACGCCTGGAACGCCCTCGAACGGTTCGCCGACTGGTTCCGCAACGACCATTTCTAGACCCCTAGAAAAACCCGTGCCCTACCCTGGGCGGCATGCCCGTCGCCGCCGACAAGTGGATCGCCTACTTCGACGCCCGCAACCGGGGCAACAGCATCGCCAAATCCGCCATCATCGCCGGACTCGACAAATCCACCGCCTACAGGTTTGAGCGCCGCGACCCGTCCTCGTCCGGCATCCGCATCGCCAACGAACGCGGCTACTACGTCGTCGCAGGCGACATGGTTCCCCAAACCGTCGACGAGAACGCCCAGTTGGCCCTCGACGACTTCGCCCTGTTCCGGCTCCGCTACACCGGCAGACGGTCATCGCTATGGCAGGAACGCGCCGCCTACGACGTCCTCAAATACCTCGAAACCCGTGACCGCGAATACGCTGTCATCAACTGCCCACCAGGGTCCGGCAAGTCCACCCTGTTCACCCACGACATCCCCGCCTGGCTCATCGCCCGCGACCGCACCATCCGCATCCAGTTAGGTGCCCGAACCGAACGCCAAGCCCGCATGTACGTCGGCAGACTGAAACGCACCCTGGAACGCGACGCCGCCCTGAAGCAGGACCCCGACCTCATCGCCCAAGGGCTCGTCCAAGATGCCGCCGCCGCCATGGCCCAGGACTACTCACCATTCCAACCCGAAGGGCGCTCCGACCTGTGGCGTCACGAAGCCCTCGTTGTTCGCCAGTTGTCTGGGCAGGCGTTGGACGACAAGGAACCCACCGTGTCCGCATGGGGGCAGGACTCCGGGTTCCTCGGCGGACGGTTCGACCTTGTTGTGTGGGACGACCTTGTTGACCGCAGGAACACCCGCACCGAAGACGCCAACCGGGCGCTACGTGAATGGTTCTCCACCGAAGCCGAGACACGTCTCGAACCTGGGGGGCTCCTCATCCTCCAAGGGCAACGTATCGCCGCCGACGACCTGTACAGGTATGCCCTCGACCTGCGAACGTTGGACGACCGGCCGAAGTATTCCCATGTGGTGTACCGGGCGCACGACGACGACACCTGCAACGGGAACCATGACGATGTTCAGGCGTGGCCCGATGGGTGTCTTCTTGACCCGTGGCGGCTGCCGTGGAAGACGTTGCAGACCGTGGAGCAGAACGAGCCCCGCACCTACAACCTGATGTATCAGCAGCGCGACGATGTTGTCATCGGTGGGCTTGTGCAGCAGGCGTGGCTTGATGGGGGTGTTGATGATGATGGTTTCCTCGCCCCAGGGTGTTACGACAAAGACCGAACCCTCACCCCACCTGATGGGATACAGGCGGGGTTCCTCACCATCGACCCGTCGCCGTCAGAGTTTTGGGGTATCGGGTGGTGGGCGTGGGATGGTCACAAGTTGTCCCTTGTCCGGTGTAAACGAACCCGGATGCAGTCCTCGGGGTTCCTCGACTACAACATGGACTCGGGGAGGTTCGCTGGGCTGTTGCAGGACTGGTGGTATGAGTCGCAGTCGACGAACGCACCCATCACGATGGTTGTTGTTGAGATCAACGCGGCCCAAAAGTATTTGGTGACCCAACCACATGTGCAGAAGTGGCAGACGACAACTGGTTGTCACATCAACCCGCATGTCACTGCCCGTAACAAGGCTGACCCCGAGTATGGGGTGGAGTCGTTGGAACGCTGGTTCAAGAATGGGCTGATCCGGTTGCCGAATGGTGGCCCGGAGGCCCGTCTCAACATCTACCCGCTTGTTGATGAGGCGAAGAAGTACCCGACGGGGGCAACAACGGACATGGTGATGATGACATGGTTCGCCACCCTCACCACACGGTGGCTCTCGCCACAAACCACTCGGGGCCGCTACCGTAAGACTGGGCTCGACGTCAATGCCCACAGAGGTTTGGTACGCGCATAGGAGGCCCGGTGCTCGGCAAGGAGCAAATCTGCGACCTGTACGAAGAGAGGAAACGCTCGTATGGGCGGGTCCTTGGCGGCATGGGCAGGGTTCGTACCGCGTACGAAGGTGACCTTGTGGTCAACCTTCCGGAGGCGTCCGAGCATGAGAAGCCCCCGGTGCCGAACCTTCTCCAACAGGGCGTGGACCAGATGGGTGGCCGTATCGCCTCGGTGATCCCCGACATTCGGGTCCTCCCCGAGAAGATGGGGCGGCTGGAAGACCAGCGCCGCGAAGACAGGCGGGCCTCGACTGCTGCCCGTGTCGTCGGCGGGTGGTGGGCTGAGGACAGGCTGCCCCTGAAGATGCATCTGCGTGCCCGGCACCTTGTGGGGTACGGGGCGTCGGCTTGTGTGCTGACATGGCAGGCGGGGCGCCCGTCGTGGACGATCCGTTCTCCGCTGAATGCCCTCCCGGCACCAGACCCCCACCACCTGCACCCCAACCCGCGAGACATCATTTTCGCGTACCAGTCGTCGATGGGGCAGATGAGGGCCGACGGGTATGAGGCGCAGGCGCGGGCAGCCCTCGGTGTTGACGCCCAGGACGGGGACCGGGTCACCCTCATCGAGTACATGGACTCCGAGCAGCACGCCCTTGTCTGCCAGGGCAGCGACAAGTACGGCAACCGGCGTTCGTCGTTCTTGGAGAACTGGGCTCATGGCCTGGGGTTGACTCCGGCGACGTACGCGCAACGCACCGGCATGGAGTCGCTGGCTGGGCAGTTCGACCAGATGATCGGCATGTACGAGGCGCAGGCCACACTGATGGCGTTGGAGATTCTTGCCGTCCAGAAGGGCATCTTCCCTGACACGTATCTGGAATCACGGCCCGGTGAGGTCGCCCAGTTCATCGACGGCCCCCACGATGGCCGCACCGGCATGGTGTCCGTGGTGTCTGGTGGGACGATCAGGGAGATCAACCCCCAGCCGGGGTATCTGACGAATCCGACGATCGACCGGCTGGAACGCAACCAGCGGGTCACTGGTGGCATCCCACCCGAGTTCGGTGGGGAGTCCGGGTCGAACCTTCGCACGGGTCGGCGCGGCGACGCGGTCCTGTCGGCGACGATCGACATGCCCATCGCGTACGCCCAAGACCTCCTCGCTGATGCGTTGGCGGTTGAGAACACCATTGCCGCTGAGATGTCGTTGACGTACGACGGGGACACCACCCGCACCATCAAGAAGGGCTTGGGGAACTCCGACAAGCCCGTGACGTACGTGTCGGGCATCGTGTTCAAGAAGTCCACGGAGTCGACGGTGTCGTACCCGGCGTCCGGGTCGGATGTGAACAGCCTCATCGTTGGTTTGGGGCAGCGTGTCGGCTTGGGCATCATGTCGAAGGAGACGGCAGCCCAACTCGACCCGTATGTGGACTCCCCGGAGAAAGAGCACGACTCGATCATCGCCGAGGGCCTCGAAACGGCGTTGATGTCGGGGTTGCAGCAGCAGGCGGCGTCCGGGCGGATACCTCCCGAGGCGTTGGCCCGCATCATGCGGATCGTGAAGGCCGACAAGTTGGAACTGGCCGATGCGATCACGAAAGTCCAAGAAGACGCGAAGAAAGAAGCCGAGGCCGAGCAGGAAACCCCACCGGGTGCGGGTCCTGCCGCCGCAGCCCTGTCGGGGAACCCGGAAGCCATGTCCCCGGTGCCGGGGGTCGGTCAAGGTTCTTCTGACTTGACGTCGATGCTGGCTAGCCTAAGGATGCCAACGCAAGGGATGGCTCCTTCTGTTGGTGCGCCTAACAGCCAAGGGGTGACGCGGGTATGACGACACAGCCGTCCGGTCATGGTGGTCCCAGGCAGGGAACCCCCGGTGCCTCGTACACCAACAGGTCTGATCTGAACGCCAACCGGGCACCAGCGGCGGGCCAGGCGACCACGGGTGCGGAAACTCCCCGCCCCCAGTTCACCACCCCCGACGAAACCCCGTCGATTGGTGACCCGTCCGGTGACCAGCGGCCCCTCACCGCTGGCCTGCCCGTTGGCCCTGGTGCCGGACCGGAAGGGCTGACGCAAGGCCCAGGCATCAGCAACGACAGGACAATCATGATGCTGCAAACGCTGTACAAGGAGACAGGGTCAGATTTCCTGTTGCGGCTTGTGAACCAGGCGCAGGCGATGCGTGACATGGCAGGCCCGCAGTGACTCAGACGACCCCGGAGCCCATTGAGGGTCAGCCGATCTTCCCAGAGACGTACGACATTGACCTGGAAGCGGCCACAGCGTCCGAGTCGTCGTCGCCGAGGCTTGACTACAGCATCCTGAATGCGCCGACGTTGCCGAAGAAACTTCCCGAATGGTACTCACCTGGGTATCACTCGTACGCGAATGTGCGGAAGTCGCGGATGCGTCTGTCCAACATGGGGTACGGCCCGCATTTCGGCCCCGACTACAACCGCAACACCGTGGAGAAGAATCACCGCTGGCAGTTCGAGAGGCGCGTGCAGGAAGGCAGCGTCAACGCGGACATCATCACGGAACGCCTGAAAGGGCTTGCCGACCAGTATCCGATGATGTCGCCGGACATGCTCCTCGGTGTTGCCATGTCGGGTGGGGTTGGTGGGGAGGTCGACCCGGCCCTCGCAGCCCTCGACGAGCAGGGCGTGACGAACCTTCTCGCCCAGAACATTGACCACACCACGGGTTCGCCTGTCGGGATCGGCACAGGTGTCCGGTTCGACCGGACCACCGAAGGCACGGTGACTCTCCCCAGCGGGACTGTCGTCAAGGTCGGCAAGGGCGATGTTGTCATCCGTGACGGCCAGGGCCAGGTTGTGAACCTGATCCCCACAAACGCCCCCGGCGAAGGAGAGAACGCCGAGCAGGGCTGGACCGAGACAGGGGCTGCCGGGTGGAGTATCCGGCAGTTGCAGAACGCGGCGAAAACGTTCCTGTACACGCTGTCGATGCCGTATGAGGGCCTGGTTGGTGCGTCGAGGAACGTTGGCCGAACCTTGTCTGATGGTGGGGACGCCGGGGATGTCCTTGCCGACATCTTCGGGTACATCCCGATGGTGGCCGCGATCAGGGAGATGATCGAGGGCGACGACTACATCAACCCGTGGGAACAGACGTACATGGGTCAGATGATGCTTGCTGCCGCGCGTGGGGAACGCATCGACGTCGGTACCGGCTGGTTCATCAACGAGGAGTCCGACATCTTCAACCGGCAGTTGGAGGCTGCTGCCGGGGCGTACACGATCAACGAGCAGGCGTTCACGTTCGGCCGGGGACTTGCGGGTGCCCTTGTTGAGGACCCGAACAGTCTTGCGTACCGCCAGTGGTCGGGTGTTGTTGACTTCACGTCCGCTGTTCTTCTTGATCCGACGGTGTGGGCTGCCGGGTTGGGGTTGCCGTCGAAGGTGGCGAAGTTCGCTACGACTGCCCCGGTCATCTCGAAGCCGACAACGGCTGCTGTGCGCGGGTCACGCAAGGCTGTGGGTATGGAGCCGGGCACCGGGGTTTTGTCGTTCGGGAAGACGAAGCGGCAGGCTGCGATGGCTGCTGGGCGGCTGGCCCGTAACGTTGAGGAACTGCCGAAGGCTGAGGCCCGCCTGAAGGGGTTGAAAGACGACTGGGCGAGGGCCGCTGACGACTTGGATCGTCGTGCCGCGATCGAGGAGCAGATCGACGAAACCCAGGAAACGATCGGGCGTATCTCCGTCGAGAATGAGAATCTGGCACGGCAGGCGGATGTGGCGCGTCTCCTCGACGAGGTGGAGGAGGCGTCCACGGGGCGTGTTTCTGCCCAGGTCGAGAAGGAACGCCAGGGGAACTTGGGCATGGTGGGTCGCACGTCGGCGCGGCTGAAGAACAATGCTGACGAGTCTCGTGAGGTGAATGGTCGCCTGGCGCGTGAGGGAACCCTGGCCGACGACACGACGGCGTTGTCGGCGAAGATCGGGTATGGGGTGGCTTCGGTTGGGGACACGGTGTCCCGTAACGGGAAGCCGTGGACGGTCGTGGAGGCCGGTGACCGGGTTGCTCTGAAGTCGGAGAAGGGCGCCCGCCGCTACTACACCGCAGAAGAGTTCGCGGAGCAGTTCGGGTCGCAGGGCCGCGAGGTGCCGATCCATTCGTGGGAGCAGTTGCGTACCGCGATGCTCGACTACGTTCAGAAGAAGCCGGGCGACCTGCGTGACTACGAGATTCAGGCTGTGGAGGCCCTGCGGACCTTGCCTGGTGATGTCACTGTCGGCGACCTCACCGATGTGGACAACATGCGGTTCACGGTTGGTGCGTTGGACGGCGAAGACATGGTGGCGGCGTGGGTTGGTGACGTGGAGCCGCAACTGTTGAGTGCGGCCAGCGAGGTGCCGGAGTCGGTGGTGAAACGCCTGTTCGACCGCCTGTCGGAAGAGGTTCTTGCCCCGGAGTCCGCCCAGGTGAAGAAGTTGAAGGCTGAGGCCCGCAGGTCAGGCATCAGTGACGGCGAGATGACTGAGGCTCTCGTCAAGTCGTGGGTGGAGTCGGAGACGCTCGGCGACGATGTGATGGCGATGCTGTCGCCGAACGCTGGTCCGGTGACGTGGGGTGACCTCCTCGAAGGGTTGAACCGGGTTGGTCTTGCCACATATGTGGAGCGGGTGATCCGCGAGGACGGCTTCGACGGTATCGCCGGGCTGATCTCCAAGGACGCCGCGAACCTCGACGGCGTGTGGTGGGGTTACAACGGCAACATGGCGTCGTACCGGGCGCGTATCGGCAGGCTCGCCGAAGACACCGACATTCGTGTGCGGACTGAGCACAAGGTCGACGAAGAGGGCTTGGCGTTGGTGTTGGACGACGCAAGCCAGATGGGCAAGCAGGTCGACGAGTTGCAGGACTCGATGGTCCGTTTGCAGCAGCAGCGTGACGACCTGATTGAGAAGGCCAAGAACTCCCCGGATATGCCCCACGCTGAGCGGGCCGAGTTGGATCGACGTATCCAGGGCTTCGACGATGAACTCAGGGAGACGTTGGAGAAGTGGCAGGCGGCGAAGGTTGGGTTTGAGTCTGCCCCGAACTACACCCGTGCGGCCCGTGAGCGTCGTGCCGCTGCCCTGAAGGCCCGCCGTGAAGCCTTGGATGCTGACCGTGAGCGTCTGCATGGGGCGTCGCAGAAGCAGGCTGCCGGGTTGTCGGCGACCGCGCAGCGGATGAACCGTCTGGCTCAGGAGATGTCGGTCGGAGAGGAGTCGTTGGAGAGTCTTCGGATCGCGGCCGGTGCCGACCTTGATGAGGCGGGGCGTGGCGCGGTCGACCTGGATGCGACGAACAGGTTCCTTTTCGGCGGGTCCGTTGAGGGTGCGATGGGTAAGGCCGGTCGGTACGCGATGCGGGTCTTGTCGAAGACGACGTCACGTTCGGCGCTCATCGACATGACGAAGGGGAAGATCAACGAAGCCACGATCGAGCGAATCATGCACGTGACGACCATGAACGTGGAAAGGGCCAGGCAGGCCGCCCCTCAGGCTTTGGAGAACCCGGCTGTTGCCGCCCGTGTCGCATCGGGCGAGATCACTTCTGCTGAGGCGACTCTCGCGGGGGACCTGTACTTGACGGGCAGCAAGGCCGACGAGGCGTTGGATGCGTGGAAGATCGAAGAGGTGTCGCGCATCCTCGCCGAGAATGTGGGCACGTCGTTCCGTAAGCCGCTGTCGGCAGGGATGATCTCCAACACGGGTGCGAACAGCGGGTTCGCCGAGGAGGTGCCGGGTACCGGGCCACGGAAGTATGTGGTGGAGAAGCGGCAGCACCCGTGGGTCAAGCGCATGTTTGATGTGATGCCGTCGGCGGTGAAG
>CAJQPD010000205.1 GCA_905480085.1 uncultured Acidimicrobiia bacterium | reverse complement strand
GAAACATGCTGGCCACCACCTGGACGTTCGACGACATCACCTACACCGTTCCGAAGAGCTCAGAACGATCCATACGACTCATCGCCACGTACTAGAGGCCGCCTAAGACCAGTACGGTCGCTCCAACGAACCTAGGGAATGGCGAGGCGGGACGTGGCCGGGTCACAGACGATCGGGATTCGGGCATCTTTATGGGCGGCAAGAAACTCTTCGGCCACGGCACTTGAGGTAATCCAGGTCGTCTCACCCTCGTCGCTGGTCGCGAACACGATGCCGATCAGTCGGTTGTCCTCGTCGTAGGCTCCCGCTCCTGAATCTCCGGTAGTGGTGATCGCGTCAAGCTTGTAGCCGAGTCGACTGTGACGCTCGGACCCAAGAATCTCCTCGATCGAAATCCGAACGACGTCGTTGACCTGGAACGGAACGGTTCCCGAAGCGGCCCCGCCTACGATCAGGCCACTCGCACCGGCCCCGGAAGACGCCGACTCGACGGCCGGCAACCCGTTGGTCGGTAGCCGCAAAACCGCCAGATCGAGTTCCAGGTCGACGGCTACGACAACCGCATCGACCCGGCCACCGGCCGGCTCATTGACGACCAACCGATCCGAGCGGACCACCAGATGAGCCACCGTAAGTACCAGACCATCCCCGACCGCCACCCCCGATCCCATCCGGTCGGCGGCAAAACCACACCCGGTCGTGTCGATGGTCACCGCACGCTCGGAGGGGGAAACTCGCAGGGCACTTGAGTCGACGACGTCGATAACACCACTAGTGGTGCAGCCATACGCCAACATGGCCAACATTGTCGCCGCCACCAATGAGCCAATCCGCACCTCGCGCATAGTACGCAGAATTCAACGCCCCGAAGGATCAATTCTTGTATGGTGGCCGAGGGTGCCGCAGCCAACCCGGGAGAGGCCGATTGAGCGATCAAGGCTCGAAAGCAGATATCACATCAGCGGCTGAGGAGTTGCTAGAGGTTTTCACCCGGCAACAAAAGGCTCAGCCGCTGGTAATCCCGGATGGTATAGCCGGCCTGCTCTATCGAATCCGAATCGGTATCGAAGCGGTGACGACTCTCACCGGGAAGGCCTCCTGGATTCTGGTGTGGGCCGTGTTCGTGTTGGGCTTAGTCAGCGTGGTGACCCGTTACATTGCGAGATTCATCCAACGCGACATCATCATCGGCGAAGTTTTTGACCTGCAATGGATGCTGTTCGGTGCCCTGGTCCTGATCGGCCTCAACTACGGGGTCCGGGAAGGCGTCAACCCCCGCATCGATTTCTGGTGGGCCAATTTCACGAACAAAACCAAAGCAATTATCGATCTGATCGTCCATACCTTCCTATTCATGCCGTTCCTGGTCGTCGCCATGAAGGCCCTGTGGAATTGGTCACTCGCCGGCATGGGCCGATCCTTCGACGGATCGTGGTCGACCTGGCAGTTTTGGAAAATCTGGGAACAGTCGACCGACGCAGGTGGACTGCCCCGCGGACCCATCAAACTGATGATCCTCATCGGGTTCTTCTTGATGGCAACCCAGATCGTCGCCGAAATCGTCAAGCAAATCCTCGTCTTGATGGGGCACGAGGATCTCGCCGGAGTAGCTGCTCACATCGCACCAGTGAGGATCGAGTAAATGGACCTCGGAGTCGCCCTAGCCCTGGCGATGTTCGCCATCTTCCTGGGACTGATCCTCATCGGATACAACGTCGCCTTCTCATTTGCATCCACTGCCCTGCTCTTTTCCTTCCTCGGCGCCATCACCGGAACATTCGATCCGGGCACTCTCAACGCGCTACCGGCTCGATGGTTTGGAGCGGTGTCCGATTCCACACTGTTGGCCGTGCCGTTCTTCGTGCTCATGGGAGCGATCCTTGAACGATCGGGCCTGGCCGAGCGACTACTTACCGCCATCGGCATGCTGCTCGGCCCCATCAAAGGTGGAGTCGCCGCGGCGGTGGTGCTGGTCGGGACCTTGCTGGCGGCCGCCACCGGGGTGGTCGCCGCCACCGTCATCGTCATGGGTCTGCTCTCACTCCCCACCATGATCCGTCTCGGCTACGACCACAAGCTCGCCACCGGAGTCATTACCGCTTCGGGAACCCTCGCCCAACTGCTCCCACCCAGCCTGGTGCTGATCTTGCTGGCTTCCCAGATGGGGGTGGGCATCCTCGGGTTGTTCGCCGGCGCCCTGCTACCGGGGCTCATCCTCAGCGCCCTGTACGCCGCCTATGCGATCGGCGTCTCCTACCTACGCCCCGGAACCGGCCCGGCCATGTCGATCGAGGAACGAACCCTGACCGGCAAAGTCCTGGCGCTCGAAGTCCTCTTCTCGGTCGTGCCGATCATCCTGTTGATCGTCGGGGTGCTGTTCTCGATCTTCCAGGGCATCGCAACGCCGTCCGAATCGGGAGCGGTTGGCGTATTCGGTGCCCTGATCCTGGCTGGCTTCGCCTACCTGTTCGACAAGGTCCTCATCCGGGCAGGCGCCACCCACATCTCACCCCGATGGCGGCTCACCCCCAAAGCCTTTCGAGAAGCTGCCCGGTCGACGGCCAACATCAGCATCCTCGTCATGACGCTGCTCTTCTGCTCGTCGTTCTTCTCCCTCATGTTCTTTCAGCTGGGGGGTTCCGATGCCACCGCCAGATTCCTGGCCAGTATCGGTGGGGGAAAAACCGGCTTTGTCGTCGTAGCGATGGTTGCCGTTTTCTTGCTCGGCATCAACCTCGAGTTCATCGAGATCACGTTCATCGTCGTCCCCATCTTCCTGCCGGCCATGGACACACTCGGGTTCACCAACCAGGAGAAGATCTGGTTCACCGTGCTCATGGCCGTGAACCTGAACATGGCTTTCATCTCGCCGCCAGTGGGCTTCTCGCTGTTCTATCTACAAAGCGTGGCACCGCCCGAGGTCAAGACCTCAGACATCCACAAGGGAGCCATTCCGTTCATGGTGCTTCAGGGAGTGACGCTGGTGATCCTGGCGGTCTTCCCGGCAATCGTCCAGACATCCTTCAACCTTTTCGTACCAGGCGGATGACACGCCAGGAGGAGAGCGACACAGTCCAGGCAACAAGCGGGCGGTCATTAGGCCGGCAACCCGCCAATCTGCAACCCTCACAATCAAGGACATCAACGAGGACAAACTGCTAAAAAGGATCAACTACTGGAGGAGGTAGCGAGATGCAAGACAACCTGTATCCCGAAGAGACCCGGACCGACAACGACAGCGAGCGTTCTGGTTTCAGTAGACGCCAGTTCATCAGGAACGGGGTCGGCGTGGCTGGGTTCGCCGCCGCAGGATCGATCCTGGCGGCCTGCACCACAACCGACGAAGCGGCCAGCACGACCCTGGCGGCCAACACCACCGACATCACCGAAGCCATCCTGTCACAGTCCGACATGCCAGAAGTCGAATGGCAAATGCCGACCAGTTGGCCGGGTTCACTGATCGGAACGATCGGCGCCGGAGCCCAGATCTTCGCCGACGAAATGCTCAAAATGACCGGCGGCAAGTTCAAAGTCACCCCCCGGGTGGCCGGCGAACTCGTCGGTGGTCTCGAAGTCCTGCCGACAGTACAGAACGGCGGGGCCGAATCCGGACATACGGCTTCCTACTACTACGTCGGCTTGAGCCCGGCCATGCAGTTCGGGACTGCCGTACCGTTTGGCCTCACCTCCCGTCAGCAGAATGCCTGGCTGTATGAAGGCGGCGGTCTCGACATGCTGCGGGCGTTCTACGCCGAGGATTTCGGACTCATCCAGTTCCCGGCCGGCAACACCGGCGTGCAAATGGGTGGATGGTTCACGAAGGAAATCAATTCGGTCGCCGACCTTCAGGGCCTCAAAATGAGGATTCCGGGCTTGGCCGGACGTACGTTCAACAACCTTGGCGCTGAACAAGTAACCGTGGCCGGCGGCGAAATCGTTGCTTCCATCGAAACCGGAGCCATCGATGCAGCCGAGTGGGTCGGACCATACGACGACCTCATCCTGGGCCTTGGCCAGCTTGGCACCAAGGTCTACAACTATCACCCGGGATGGTGGGAGCCAGGTTCGACGCTGGAAATAGTCATGAAGCTCGACACGTGGAACGCCCTGCCGGAAGAGTATCAAGCAGCCATCGACAACGCTGCCAAGGCAGCCAACATCGGCACCATGGCCAAGTACGACGTACTCAACTCGGCGGCTCTGGCCGAAGTCATGTCAGTGGCCGAGATCCGCCAGTTCCCCGACGACGTCCTGACTGCGTTCAAGACCGACTTCGAGAAGGTGCTCGACGAAACCGCAGCAGCTGACGGCCGGTTCAATGACATCCTGGTTCCGTGGCGCGAATTCCGCAGCTCGGTGCAGGCATGGCATGCCCTGGCAGAGACGTCAATGCTTCACGCAAACACCCTGTAGACGAACAACCCAATCAGACGGAGTGGCCCGGTCCTACGACCGGGCCACTCTCATGTGGTAGGCGCCTCATCTTCCTTGCCGACTTCTGGCTTCCTTGTTGAAGTCGAAGGCCGTGACGTTCCGGAGAACCCATGGTTGATTCCACAAACGCCAGGCGTGTCTGCAGCTGTCACCAGATGTTGGGTTCCCATCATTGACCGATAACATCGAGCCCATGAAGACCGTCGACATCGCCGTGATCGGGGCCGGACCTGCCGGTGCAGCCGCCGCGATCCAGGCTGCCCGTCTGGGCGCCTCGGTAGTGGTCTTTGACAAGGCCGCCTACGGACGTGACAAGGTTTGTGGGGATGGTCTCACCCCTCGAGCGGTCGGCGCCCTCAACGAACTCAAGATCGACATGACTGACGCCCATCACATTGACGGGCTCCGGATGATCGCCAACTCGACCAGACGAGAACTCGACTGGCCCACCACCGCCCGATTCCCGTCGCATGGGGCGGTTTGGCCGCGGCGTCGACTCGACGCTGCCTTGATTGACGCCGCCGCCGAAGCCGGAGCTGAGATCATCTGGGAGACCGAGGCCCTGCCGGTCATCGACGGTGACCGGGTGACCGGTGTGGATGCCGGCAAGGACCGCTGGGCGGCGAGCCTGGTTGTCATCGCCACGGGCGCACCGGGTCAGGTGGCCCGAATGGTTGGCGCTACCAAGGTGGCCAGCGAACCGTTTGGCCTGGCCATCCGCAGCTATGTCGAATCTCCCCGCCACACCGACCGCCATCTCGAAGCCTGCCTGACGATGAAGGACGGCAACGACAACTCGGTTCCCGGCTACGGGTGGATGTTTCCAGCCGGAGACGGCACGGTCAACATCGGCGTCGGCGCGTTGAACACCATGAAAGGTTTCAAGGGTCTCAACCTCAACACACTCATCGACCTCTACTACGACCAGGTCCGCGAGGAGTGGGAGATCGGGCCCTATCTCGAAAAGCCGCGCGCCTGGCGCCTCCCCATGAGTACCCAACGCCGACACGGCCCGGGTTGGGTGGCCATCGGTGACGCCGCCGGGCTTATCAACCCGATGAACGGCGAAGGCATCGACTACGGGCTCGAATCAGGCATGCTGGCCGCCGACTTGTTTGTTGCCGACCCGGTTACCGCACCGGAACGTTACGACGCGCTCATCGGTGAACGCTTCGACAGCTTCCTTCGAACAGGGCGCCGGTTCTCTTTTCTCATCGGTCATCCGTGGATACTCAACCCGGGTCTTCGACTGGCGGTCGGCACCCAGGCGATCGCCAACATCACGCTCAAAGTGATGGGGAACCTGGTTGACTCCGAGACACCCGGTACCGCCGGACTGGTCCTGGGAGCGGCCGACCGGGTCCTGGCGGCTGCCGACCCAATCCTCCGACGAACCAGGGCGTCCGGCTAGATCTGGTTATATATTGAAGGCATGATCGACACGTCCACCATCCCGGGATCAGGATCCGAGCTTCGGGCTCTGGAAGTCGAAACAACCGTGTCGGCAGACACCCTGGAGGTCTGGCAAGCCTGGACGTCAAAGGAAGCCCTTCAGAGATGGTGGCCGGTCCCCGATGCCAATATCGAGCTGCGAATCGGCGGACCATTCGAGCTAATGATGACAATGAGCCTACCGGCGGGATTACGCGGGT
>CAJQPD010000204.1 GCA_905480085.1 uncultured Acidimicrobiia bacterium | reverse complement strand
CCGCACTCTGGTTCTGACAGGAGGGACCACATCGGGGTGTGTCCGTGCCTCAGCCGTGGATGCCACCTCGTATGGCTTCAATGTTCTCGTCGCCGAGGATGCGGTGTTTGATCGGGCCGGGCTGGTTCATGACGTGGCCCTTGTCGACATTGATGCAAAGTACGGCTCGGTGCTACCTTCGCTGGCCATTATCGAATTGCTCGGATAACGGCTACGAGCCGATTCCCTGACTCCAGCTGATGATCACGACGCCGACCGTGGATAGCGCCACGCTGATCACTGCCGTCCGGTCGAGACGGTCATCGTGTCTGAGAAAGACCTTGGCAAGCACCATTGCAAAGATGCCTTGGGTGCCGGCGAAGATGCCGACGACCCAGGCAGGAAGGTAGGAGAAGGCGGTGAACTGGCTTAGTAACGCTCCCGCCGTGGCCACGCCGCCGGCGACGAACCACCAGTTGACGGTTTGGAAGTTCGTTCGAATCCGTTCACCGAGTTGCCCACGGAAAGCATCAATGAGGACGATGATCGGCAAGGCGCTTGCCGCACCTATGAACGCCCCCCGATAAGAATCGGGATACAGGTTCAGGCCGTATTTGCGGAAGACGAAGGCGGTACCGAAAAAGACCGGCGCTCCCAGACCGACCAGGTAGTACCAGACCGGAGGTTTCTCGTTGGTGATGTTGCCGGTCGACCGTGCCCTGGCCAACAGCCAGAACCCTACGAGGGTGATGGTGCCGCCAATCCCTTCGATCAGCGTGATCGACTCACCGAGGACGATCCAACCGCCGATGGCTGCGACGACTGGCGTGCCAACTACAAACCCGCTCGCCCGGCTGGGCCCGAGAAGCCGGACGGTACGTAGAAGTGACGTCCGACCCAACACCGTGCCGATGATGCCGCCGATGATGAGCGCCACGATGCCCTCCCGGTTCCATTCCGGTGGCTTGACGAAGAGGGTCGCCAGGTACAGAACGGCCACGTTGACGAGCACGGTCATGAACACCCCGTCGTCATCGGGTCGGCTGCGCTGCCCGATTCTGGCCAGGATCGATCCGGCCGCAAAGAAGACGGCCGTGAGCAAACCAAAGGCCGGCCCGATGAGGGATTCGATCATATGAGGCGGACTGGTCGGGCGGTCACGCCTTGTTGAGTTTCTCGGCTAGCCACGCAAAACTGGCAGGCGCCCACTCGTCGAAGTACTTGAACGCGCAATGCCCGGCGTCGGCGTAGACCCTGGCTTCTTTTCCGGTGGCCGGTCCGTGCTCCAGCATGAAATAGATGTTGCCGATCGGGGCTAGATGGTCGAGCTTGCCGTTGATCATGAGAACGGGTTGCGTGATCTTGTCGACCAGTCCTTGCTCGGAGAGGGCCCACGTCTTGAACTTCTCGCGCTCGTTTTCGGCCGTGGTTGGTGAGAACGAGGGAGGTCCGCCAGGTTCGCCGAACACCCAGGTCGCTCGAGCATTGGCGTGTTCGACAAACGCGTCGAGTTCTTCGTCGCTCATCATGTATCCGAACGGATGGCCGGCGCTGGCCACGACCGCCTTCAACCGATCGGGGATGGTCCCGGCCAACTGCATGACCGAGTACCCACCCCGGCTGATTCCGAACGCCCCGATCCGGTCGGCATCGACCTCGGGCCGATTTTCCAGATATTCGATGGCTGCGACCCAGGCCGAAACAGAGTTCGGTGACCACGGAACCGGGTTTTCTCCTACCCCCGGTCCGTCCATTACGAGGGACGCCATGCCATGTTCGAGGGCGTAGTCCGATGCCCAACCGCGATCCTCCTTGAAGACGTCAGCTCCGCACATGATGAGGAGGGTGGGGACGGGATGGTCGGCTTTTGGGGTACGGAAGTGGCAACGTATGAATTCGTCGCCGTAGGGGATCTCGACGATTTCGACCGGTGGGTCGAGGTGGGCACAGGCTTTGCGATAGGCGCGTGCGCAGTCGGCAGAGATAGCGGCTTTGACCTCGTTGAGTTCGCGAGGAAATCTTCCGATGGCGAAATACGTCTTGGCTTGGAGATAAGCCTTCCGGGCACCGGCGTAGTCACCGGCTGCTTCGAGTCGATCTCCGTCGGCTTCGTAGCGGTCACCGGCTTCCTTCCAAACCGGTACCCAAAGATCCTGCGTCGTGCCCTCGAGTTTGGCGACCGTTGCGATGAGCGTATCGACATCGTCGACCATCGAGAACCAACGCCGATAGAAACCGCCGTGTTCGACGACAAACGGGTTCTCTGAAGGGGTGAAACCGAGGTTTGTGGTCATATGGGCTCCTGATTCGTGTAGGTTCTAGCGTAGTTATGAAATCGATTGCATAAGTCGCCAATAGGGAGCAAATATGCCCAATCCAGTCGATACGGACGGTCTTCAGGAGAAATTCGATGCCTGGATCGGTTTCGTGGAGGCGAACCATCACGGAAAGAACAACCGGATCAACGATGAGATCGCCTTTCAGTCGCTCAAGAAGCCGCTGAGCGAATCGACGATGGCCCTGGTGACGACGGCCGGTGCACATCTCGATGATCAGACACCGTTCCACGTTGAAACCGTGGCCGGAGACGCCGGCTATCGCCAGATCCCCCACGACGTTGATCAATCGAGATTACGGTTCACCCATACCCACTACGACACGTCGTCGGCTGAGATCGATCCGAATGTGGTGTTGCCGATTGATCGTCTCAACGAAGCTGTGGCCGCCGGTCGGGTCGGCGCGGCCGCTCCGTTCCATATGGGAATGATGGGCTTCAACCCCGACCCGTCCGAACTCCAAGACGTATCCGGGCCGGCCGTCGCCGGGCAGTTTTCCGATGCCGGCGTCGATATCGTTCTTCTGGTACCCGGCTGACCGATGTGCCACCGGTCCGTGGGACTGGTTCAGGGAGCTATCGAACGCGCCGGCATGCCAACGGTCAGCCTGTCGCTGCGACCGGAGATCACCTTTGGGGTGCGGGTCTCGAGAGCCGCCTACGTGCGTTTCCCGATGGGAAATCCATTTGGAGAACCCGATCATCCTGAGCAAGGTCGCCTGGTCTTCGGGGCGCTGCTCGATCTACTGGAAAACGCCACCGGGCCCGAGTTCGTCGAACTGCCCTACCGGTGGAAGCGATGGGAGAAATGGCTATGAGCGCCTACGACGTTATGAGCACGGCAACCGACGCCCTCGAAGCCGGTCTATACGGTGCCCTCGACGGATGCGACCAATACCAGGCGGCCATCGAGACGTTGCTTGCCGAAGAATCTGCCAAGGACGAACCGAACGCGGTCATGATCAAGCGTCTGAAACAGTTTCAGGCCAGACTCACCAAGATTGCTTCGTTCGTTGAAGACGACGCGCTCACCGAATTCGTGTTCCTGCGCGATCGGCTGTTCTCCGTGGATCAAATCGACAAGGGTCAATTCATCTAGGTGTGTCAATGCGACTGGCGGACCTGGTCCGCGGTCGGCTGAGTGCACCCCGGATCACCTCGCCGCTCGATCGAGACCGTCCAGGATCAGATCGAGGATGAACTCGAAGTCACCGCCGTCTTTTTCGTGCTTGTGGTACTCGACGTGCTCGAACAGGTACGGGAACCGCTCGACCTGCAACGCGTTTAGAAAGCTTTCTGACGTGAGTTCCCTACGATCGGCTCCGGCCGCATAGCTAAGTTGCTGGAGGGTGTACCCCACGATGTGCATGGTCACTGCATGGAAACCGAAGTGGGCGAGCCGGGGGCTGAAGCCGCCTTCTCGGAAGGCCGCCAGCAGGTCCTCCATCAAGAGGGTGCGATTGGATCCGGGGATCGACTCCGACCACAACGGTGCCGCCCATCGGTGCCTCAACAGAACGTCGTGTGCTGACGTCGACATCGATCGCACGTCTTCCTTCCACGGGTGGTCGGGCTGACGTCGATCCATCTCGCCGGCAACCCA
>CAJQPD010000203.1 GCA_905480085.1 uncultured Acidimicrobiia bacterium | reverse complement strand
CGTCAACTTCATGATGTTCATCGCCGAAGAAGTGCGCGAACTCATGGCCAAACTCGGGTTCCGAACCTGGAACGAGATGATCGGCCAAACCGATCGGATCCGAACCAAATCGGCCATCGAGCACTGGAAGGCAGACGGCATCGATTTGAGCCGGGTACTTCACAAGCCAGTGGCCCCCGACGGTGTAGCGATCTTCAACTCCGAGCGGCAGGATCACCATCTTGACGAAGCCCTGGACAATGAACTCATTGCCAGTGCAATGGCATCGCTTGAGAATCAGACCAGAACGATCATCGACACCCCCATTAGCAACACGAATCGGTCCGTCGGTGCCATGCTCTCGGGAGAGGTAGCCAGGCGATTCGGCCACGCCGGTCTTCCCGAAGACACCATTCACATAAACTTGAAGGGAACCGCCGGCCAGAGTTTTGGCGCCTGGCTTTCAAACGGCATCACGCTGCACCTGACCGGTGACGCCAACGATTATGTCGGCAAAGGTCTTTCCGGTGGCAAGCTGATCGTGCAAGCGTCGCCCGAAGGTACGTTCATTCCCAAGGACAATGTGATCATCGGCAACACCGCCCTCTACGGTGCCATCTCAGGCGAGTGTTACTTCAACGGTGGTGCGGGCGAACGATTTGCCGTCCGTAACTCCGGCGCCATCGCCGTCGTCGAGGCGGTTGGAGACCACGGCTGCGAATACATGACGGGGGGCTGCGTTCTGGTCCTCGGCGCCACGGGCCGCAACTTTGCGGCGGGAATGAGCGGTGGAATCGCCTACGTTCTTGATGAGGACGGCGTCTTCGCCAAACATGCCAACCTGTCGATGGTCGAACTCGAACCAATCGACCCGGCCAGCTATCCGCTCAAGGCGAACGAGAATCCCGACCGGTTCGAATTGATGGCCGACCCATTGCGATACGACGCCTGGCGCATCCGCCACATGCTGGCGACACACGGTGCCCTCGTCGATAGCTCGCGAGCCAGGGAAATCTCCGAAAACTTCGACACCTACGTGACGAAATTCGTCAAGGTGGTCCCGACCGAATATCGACGTGCCATCGAAGAGCGCGACATGAAGGCGGGAGCGGCCTGATGGGTTCAGACACCGGATTCCAGGATTTCGACCGCCAGGACCGCACCTACCTGCCGGTGGAAGAGCGCAAGACGAACTACCGGGAGTTCACGATTCCGCTCACCACCAAGGAACTCGCCAACCAGGCGGCGCGCTGCATCGATTGCGGTATTCCCTTCTGCCATACCGGGTGTCCGGTCAACAACATCATCCCCGACTTCAACGATCTCGTATTCACCGATGACTGGAGGGCGGCTTCGGAAGTCCTCCACTCCACGAACAATTTCCCGGAATTCACCGGCAGGGTTTGCCCGGCCCCCTGCGAGGAGGCGTGCACACTCAACCTGCACGATGCTCCCGTCACGATTAAATCCATCGAGTATTCCATCGTGGAGCGGGCATGGGACGAAGGATGGATTCGCCCGCAGATTCCTGCCCGTAGGACTGGAAAGCGAGTTGCCATCGTCGGGTCAGGGCCGGCCGGTTTGGCGGCCGCTCAACAGTTGGCCAGGGCCGGACATCGGGTCATGGTTTTCGAGAAGAATGCCAAAGTTGGCGGCCTGCTTCGCTACGGCATCCCCGACTTCAAGTTGGACAAACGTGTGATCGACCGTCGCATGGCCCAAATGCAGGCTGAAGGAGTGGCGTTCTTTGTCAATAGCTACGTTGGCCACAACGTCTCCATCGAGGCACTGGTCGACGACTACGACGTCGTCGTTCTGGCGGGCGGATCGGAATACCCGCGGGACATCGACGTACCGGGACGCGAACTGCAGGGCATCGAATTCGCGGTCCCCTACCTTGCTCAGCAGAACCGCCGCGTCAGCCGTGAGAATCTGCCTGCCGGCTTGGATACCTCGGCGGAGGGCAAACATATCATTGTGATTGGCGGTGGCGACACCGGTTCGGACTGTGTCGGAACCACCAACCGGCAAGGTGCCGCCTCCATAACGCAGCTGGAGGTTCTTCCAAGGCCAACCGAGCAGCCGGACAAACTCTTGACCTGCCCGACTGGCCCCAAAAGCTGCGTACCACCTCGTCCCACGAAGAAGGCTGTGACCGGCGGTGGTCGGTGCTCACCAAGTCGTTCTCGGGATCGGACGGGAAGGTCGACACGCTTCATGGCGTCATCGTCGATTGGCAGAATGTCGACGGGCGCTGGGCCATGACGGAGGTCGAAGGTTCAGAATTCAGCCTTCGAGCAGACCTCGTCTTGATTGCGGCGGGATTCCTGCACCCGATGCACCAGGGTCTGCTTGAAAAACTCGGCGTCGACCGCGACGCTCGGGGCAATGTGGCCGCCAACACTGACGATTACGCCACCAGCGTGCCTGGTGTGTTTGCGGCAGGTGACATGCGCCGCGGTCAATCTCTGGTGGTGTGGGCCATCAGAGAGGGTCGCCAGGCAGCCCGGGCCGTCGACGAATACCTCATGGGCGCCACCCACCTTCCCACCTAAGGAATCCGTCACATGCCCGTACTGGTCGTTGGAGCCGACACACCCACCGGATCTGCCATCATCGCTGCCCTGGCCGGGCGCGACGGGGAACTCCGCTGCTTTGTGTCCGACCCCACAGTCGCCATCGAGCTGAAGTCCCGGTCGACCAAGGTAGCTCTCGGCGACGTATCGGATGGGTCCCACGTCGGAGCTGCCGGCATCAACTGCTTCTCAATGGTGTTCGTGACCGAAGCCGCCCGCGATGAGCGCGTACGGTCTTTTGCCAGCTCACCAGAAGAGGTGTTCGAGCAATGGCAAGAAGCGATCGAGATGGCCGGGGTCCAACGGGTGATCTGGGTTGAGGACGAACCATCAGAGGGTTCCGGGACGAAGATCGTTGCCAATGAGCTGGCAGTCGTAGTAGGCAGAACCAGGGACGCCAGCGAGATCGCCGCCAGAGTCGTGGAACTCGACGAGGTCGCCGACCTGAGTTCCGTCGTCTAGCCGGTTACCGGAACGGGGTCTCGCCCGCCTCGATCTGCTGAGAAAGAATCCACCGCTCAAAGGCATCTTTGAGGTACCGGTAGGGATTGATCGCCCGACCATTCTTGTGAACCTCAAAGTGAGTATGCGGAGAAGTGCCGGCGGCGTTGCCGGTCGACCCGACATAGCCGATAACATCGCCGGCGGCCACCGGGTCCCCCACCTGCAAACCCTCCGCGAATGAACCCAAATGGATGTACCAACTCTCGTAGCCATCGGCATGGGTCAACACCACGTAGACCCCGGCCCGGCTCCCGCGCTGAGCCTTCTGAACGAAGCCATCTGCCCCGGCGACGACTTCGGTGCCCCTGGTCGCAAACAGGTCGACGCCACGATGCAATCGCCCGTCGGGTTTGGCAACACCAAACTCCGACAGGAAGTGGGTTTCAGCATCACGATGGGGAAAAATCAGAATGAACTCATCTTCAGAAACGGCCGCCTGGCCAGGCACGGCAAAGCCGCCCATCAGGACGGCCACCACCACTAACGGTGCGAAAAGTTTCCCCCATTTATTCATGCAAAGATCGATACCTTACCCTCAGTTCCCAATATCCGTAAAGAAAATGAAGGGACAGCCCGCAGGCTGCCCCTTCATCAGATTGTCAAGCTAACCACTAGCAGTAACCGCTACTTGTTATGACCCCGGCCGTTGCTGGACTTGTTCGACTGGTTGCCTTTGCCAGGCTTGCCCGGATGGTCCGAAGCATCCCCGGTCAGGGTTGCCGAGTCATCGGTAGTCGAAACGGCCTCGTCATGGGCTTTGACCTGCCAATCGCCCTTGCCGAAGCCGGCCAAAGCCGCCTTGTATTCCTTCTTGTCCGACCCCTTGATGCCCAGTTCTTTGAGAGCATGCATGAGGCTCGAGACAAAGGTGCCATGGTTGACTTGGCCGTTCGGGCCCTCAACAGAAATCCCTACACAGCCTTCCAGGAGCGGCGGTAGTTCTGTGGGCTCAACCACCAAGACCGAGAAGATGAGCGAACCGTCGTCTCCCTCTATGTATTCAATGACCATCTCTTCCGTCAGCGTGCATTCGCCACCCTCGGTAGAGAACAGGAGCATGTGCTCCACGTCGTCATAGTCGACCATCAGAGCGTCAGTCGGTTCGGCAGCTACATCATCTTCGGCGAGAGCCGGCAGCGCACCAACCATCACAACCGAAG
>CAJQPD010000202.1 GCA_905480085.1 uncultured Acidimicrobiia bacterium | reverse complement strand
CCAGGTATGAACCCAGACCTCCTAGCGCGATCGAATACCGCTTCCATCGAGGCAACGAGCTTCCGAATAAGAAGTAGGCCAGGACGCCAACGAACGGAATGAGCAGTTGGGCCAAGATCCAACCGATGGTGGCACCCTTCGACCGTTCATCCGACTTGGTGAGGTCCCATAGACCTAGGGCCAGGAGGGCAGCGAACAGCATGAAGGGCATGAGATAGGCCCACAACCCGAAGAATATGGACCAGGCGCCCATGGCCAATGAGAGTCCGAACACGGTGATCCCTTTCTGTTGGGTAATAGTGACGTCGCTCGGAAGATCCGGCACCGTCAGAGATTGCAGGTCGAGTGGATAGGAAGCAAAAACGTTGACCGCCGGCTTGACCGGCGCATCCGCCCCACCAGGCATCTGGTCTTGTGGAGCGGGAAGGGGGGTGGATCCGACCGGGGTGTCTGGCCGGGATCCTGTTCCATTCTGAGCGACCCTGCCGAGCGGTTCCAACGTACCCATGAGCTCGTAGAGAACCGGTAGACGAAAACCATCGCAGGATTGACTCAACTCCAGGCCAACCGGTAGCGACGTTGAGTACGTATTACCTTCGAAACAGTTTCCACCGTCCGCCAGACCGGCGAGAGCCAGATCAGCTCGTCCGCTTCCTCCGATGACGTTGTCCCGGACGATGTTGCCACTTGAAAACCAGAACTTCTTGTCGAGGTTTGGTGATATCACGATTCCATTTCCAAGATGGTTGACGACCCTATTCCGCTCGATGAGCGTGGTATTCCCCCCTGCCAGGATGATGCCGTTACCAAACGAGGGCCAGGTGGCGTTCTTGAACGGAACGTCGGTTCGGCTGTTGTCGTGAATGAGATTTCCGACGATCGTGACGTCGTGGAAGGGGGCGAGTTTTTCACCGTCGAGCGTGTTGGGTACCAGGCCGGCACCGTTATATCGCCATATGGAATTGATGAGATACATCTCGGTTGAGGCGTTCGTCCCCGAATATCCCATGCCGTTGTACTCGGAGACGACGTTGGTGACGATGGCGTTGCACGGGTCGCATTGACCAACATAGAAACCCGAATCGGGAGCTCCCGTCCCGAGCGAGTACTCGATGAGTCCGTCAGATGAATCGAATGCGTAGATCCCATAATTACCGGCATATATGGTCGTGAGATACGACCCGCGAAAGCCCGTGACACCGGTCCAGAAGACCCCGTTGCCGACCGGGTTGATCACGGATAGGTTTTCAACAGCCACCCCGTCGGCGGTGATCAAAATGCCGTTTGATCTAACACCTTCTCCATCGATGATGGTGTTATTGCGGTCCTCGCCCCTGATGACCAGATTCTCTGTCGTGACGGCTACTTCCTCACGGTACGTGCCAGGGGCGATGAGGACGAGGTCGCCCTGGCCTGCCGCGTCAACTGCCGACTGGATGGTCGGATAGTCGGCGGGAACATGACGGGTGGTCCCCGAGAAATCCGCAGACGGTTGATCTGGGTCGGGAGTTGCAGTCCGGATTGGCTCGGGTGATCCTGGCTCCCTTACAACCAACGTAGCGACCATGCCTACACCGTTGGCCGAGTGGAATGAGCAGATGAATAGATACTCGCCGGGTTTCGTAAACGTTATTTCGGTCGAGTCGCCGGGACCCATGCTGAGACTTCCGAAGCTGTCCAACGTCGACCAGGCCCCTCCGGAATCGGCGGCATTGTGGATATTCCGGCCTTCGTTTACAAATGTCACCGTGGCGCCAACGTCGACCACATATAGGTCACGGTCAAAGACGTTGTCGCGCATACCTACGGTCGTTTCCGGGTTCGGCCCGGAGGTCGCACCATTGCCCGAACAGCCCGCCAGGGCGACAAGAGCGAGTACTCCCACGAGCCACCATATACGCTTCACCACCGGCACACTAGCGGCCGGTAGTTGGGGGCCGGGGGCCTCAGCGGTTGGTAGGTTTCTGTAATGCGGATGGCTCTGCCCCCTATTCCGGACGCGGTTTGGCGCCCCCTCCAGCGAACAGATGCTGCTCAGTGCGCACAACTGTGGAACATCTGTTTTGAGGTCGACGGTGGTTATCGGATGGTCGAGCAAGAGTGGGTTCAGGAGTTGGAAGATACCGATGACAATCCTCCCGAGGATGGGATGATCGCCGTGCGTCGCGACGGGATTCCGGTCGCTGTCGCCTTTGTCCAAATTCCCCCGGCTACCGATCTATGGCGAGCTACCGGGTGGGGGGCAGTCCACCCCGACTACCGGGGTGCGGGGATCGGCCGGGCAGTTCAGGCCTGGCGGGAAGCCAGGGCGACGGAGCGATCCCAGGCGGTTCCCGGTGACGTTCCCAAATTCTTTTGGGAGTCGTTGTATGACGGACAATCCGGTCAGGTTTCGTTCTTGACCGAAAGCGGGTATCGCCCGGTCCGACATTGGTACGAGATGGTTCGTGACCTCTCCCACCCGATTGAACCGGCGCCGCTCGGTTCGGGTCTGGAGTTGATCCGGTATCGGCCGGACCTTTCTGAAGCGGTTCGGGAAGCCAACAATGATGCCTTTCGAGATCACTGGGGATCCCAACCGATCGCTCGGGAGCGCTGGGAGCGCCATTACGCGGGTGGTGAGTCGTTCCGTCCGGACTTGTCGGCGGTGGTCGTCGACGGAACCCAGGTGGTCGGTCACCTCATGGCGGGCTGTTACCCCCAGGACTTCGAGGACAAGGGGCGCACCGAGGTATGGGCGGAGACCATCGGTACTCGCCGCGAGTATCGGGGCAGGGGGGTCGCCTCGGCATTGATTGTCGAATGGATGCGGGTAGTTGCAGAGACGGGTTACGGTTTCGCCATCCTCGGTGTTGATGCGGCCTCGAAGACGGGTGCCCTCGGCCTGTATGAGCGGCATGGGTTCACCCTCGATACTTCCTCGACGAGCTACGCCAAACCGCTCGAGGGGACCGACTGGTCGGCCCTTGACCATCGATGAGGACGGGTTACTTGGCCCGGAATGCTTCAAGCACTGCGGCGGCTTGAGTCACCGACTCAAGGGTGATCGGGTCCAGTACCAGTTGTACGTGGCTGATGCCGGCGGCTTCCCATTGATGGAGCCAGTCAGCAAGTTCAGCCGGAGATCCCGTAAGGGGGTTGGCTGAAAACTGCGGCTCTGCCTGCATGCGGCCTTCGCCACCCGGAAATTGCATGAGGATTGCCGTCGTCATCTCAACTTCTGAGGGGTCCCGTTGTGCTGCCGCAAGAATCCCTCGAACCGTCTCGAGCAGGGGAGGTAGGCCGTCGGGGCGGTTTCCGTACCAGGCATACCAGGCGTTCCACATCGACATGTAGGGAGCGGTGATGCCCAGGACACGCGGGCCGACCGATCCGACAAGAAGTGGCAAAGATGTGGTGGGACCTGGCGGTAGCAGCACGCACCGCTCGACGTCGTAGAAATCCGAGTGGTGGGTAACCTCCTCCCCGTCGAGAAGCCGCCTGATGATGTCGAACGCTGCCTCGAATCGGCTGGCCCTACGGTCGTAGGGAAAGCCGAAGGCCTCGTATTCGGTTTCGTTCCACCCGGCTCCCAGTCCCAGGATAAAGCGACCCTGGGAGATCTCGTCGAGTGTGGATGCCTTTTTGGCGAGCATCGTCGGGGCGTGGAACGAGGTGGCGGCCACCAGCGGTCCGATTTCCACT
>CAJQPD010000201.1 GCA_905480085.1 uncultured Acidimicrobiia bacterium | reverse complement strand
TCCTCGCTTGACCTGGTCGGTTTTGGCGAACCCGATCTCCACTACAATCCGCGGGCGCAAGGCGAGGTCGCGATAGTGTCGGTAGCAGGGAACAGTGCACGGGCCATGATCCTGGTCGAGCCGCGCCGGTTTACGCCTACTCGACTCCCTGTCGGTGAGATGGAAGTTGGCGGTTGGCTGGCCGTCGAGGCGACAGGACTTTCCGGCGTCGACGTTCAAGCCTGGGAAGGTACCAGCCGGTTCGTGAAGTACCCGCTCATTCCGGGACACGAAGTCGTCGGCCGCATAGCCGAGGCCATGACCGACTTCGGCATACCGGTTGGCACCAGGGTGGTCGTGGAGAGCTCCATCAGATGCGGAGCCTGCCGTCGCTGCATGAACAACGTATCGTCCTGCAACCTCCGCAAGCCAGTTAACGCCTACGGGCAACTGCCATCAACCGAAACCCCGGCTCTATGGGGTGGGTTTGCCGAACTCATGTACCTCGACCCCGGTTCGCGCTTGCATGTCGTTTCCGATGATGTGCCGGCAGTGGTGTCGGCGTTCGCCCACCCCCTGGCGGCGGGATTCACCTGGGCAGTCGAGGTTCCCGACCTCAGAGCCGGCGAGAACGTTCTCATCATGGGGCCTGGCCCGCGTGGTCTTTCTGCTCTCGTGGCGGCCAAGGCCGCCGGCGCTGGATGGGTAGGCATTACTGGACTCTCCCATGACGCCGACCGATTACGCCTCGCAAAAGAACTAGGCGCCGACATGATCGTGTTCTCCGATGTCGACGATCCTGCCAGCGCGGTGGCCGACAGCCTTGGTTCCCGCCCCGATATCGTCATCGACGTGACCTCAAACGATACCGAAGCAATCCTGCTTGGTCTTGACCTGGTCCGGGTTGGTGGACGTCTCGTTCTGGCGTCTACCAAAGGCACCGCACCGGTCAACCAACTGTTCTCCGATATCATTGTCGTCAAGGAACTCAGCGTTCGAGGTGCGTTCGGCGCCTCGTCAGCCGGCTACCACTGGGCCACAAGGCAGCTGGCACAAGACAGCCGGCTCGACCACATGGTCTCGCACGAGTTTCCGCTCGAAGAAGCCGACAAAGCCATTCAGGCTTCTGCCGGTCATTTCGGCCGCGAAGACCTGATCTCGGTTGCTCTGGCCGTCTCCTGATGCTCGCCCGGCGCCGCCTGGTTTTGATAGCCAACCCGGCGGCATCGCAGTTCACTGGCGGCACGCACCGGGAGGTTCTGGCCCGACTTCGCGCAGAATTCGAGGTCGATGCGCAATGGCCCGAGACTGCCGAGGCAGTCACTGAGGTCGCCACCAGGGCCGCCAACGACAACGTCGATGTGGTGGTGGCCATGGGTGGCGATGGAGTCGTCAACAAGGTTGTGAACGGGATTGCCGGGAGCAGGACCGCGCTGGGCATCATCCCGGTCGGAACAACGAACGTGCTGGCGGCAATCATGGGCATCGATCCGGATCCCATCAAAGCCACAGCCCAGATGGTCTCCCACCCGAGTTCACGGCCGATTAATCTCGCCAGGATCACGCTCGACGATGGTGATCCCGTCTACGCAACGTTTGCCGCCGGAGTCGGCTTCGATGCCGAGGTGGTGCATCGGGCCGAACAGACCCCCAATAAGAAGCTGTTTATGGGCGGGTTCCACTATGCCAAGACATCGGCCAATGTGCTCTGGTCACAGTTTCGCCATCGCCTTGCGACGTTGCGAGTGACGCTCGATGACGGGAGCCACGACGCCGTGGTCACTATGATCGAAGTCCATTGGCCGTATACCTACTTCGGTCGGGTACCCCTCAGCCTCGCCAAGGAGGCACCCACCCATGGCTTTCACGTGGCTGGCCTTGATCAACTGCCGATTCGTCGAGTGCCATCGATCGCCTGGGCGGCGCTACGCGGATCCTCGTGGGATGGAGTGCGGGGAGGATTTCAGGGTCTCAACAAAGATTCGGTTCTTGTTGAAGCCGACCCTCCCGCCTACGTCCAGGCTGATGGGGACGTACTTGGGCTGGCCAGCCGAATCGAAATCGAATCCGTCCCTGACGGCGTACTCATCGTCGCCTAGCGGAGTTTCGGAGAAACCCGTCGCTCGGTGGCCAACCGCGAGACGCCGCCAGGCGTCAAGGGACCTGCCTCGCTGATGACCGCGGTGAACCAGGACAGTGGAACGAGTTCCATGTCCATTGCTTCGGCCCGGTCGGCGGCTGTGGCAAACAGTTCCTCGGCAAGGATCTTGTCGGTCGCCGCGATCACGTAGCGAGGGACATCCGCATCCAGCCCTGCCGCGGTGATGCGAGACGTGCCTTCTTTGTTGATCATCCGACCTGGCCCGATCGCGTCGGCGCCAACCAGAATCAAATCGACCCCGGCAACATAGGCCGCCGCCTGGCCCACGGACAACATCTCGATCGAGTATCCGGCTGAGGCCAGCTCGGCGGCCATCTGACGTCCTTCTCCGGAACCTTCTTCGACCGTGCACGTCACAGAAAACGAGGTTGAACGTCTCGCCAGGTCCAGAACGGCTCTGACCGACGAAGAAGAAGAATGCACCAGGACACTATCGCCGTCACTGATGAGGGCCGATCCCTGCTCGGCAAGCCGCAGCGGAACCTGGGAGAGTCGCTCAACCTCGGCGTCAAGCGTCTTGAGGAGCAGCTGAAGATCGGGAGCGTCGTAGACGAGGTTGCGCAGGTTCGCAATGGCCGCCGCCG
>CAJQPD010000200.1 GCA_905480085.1 uncultured Acidimicrobiia bacterium | reverse complement strand
GGTGCCAATCGTTCGTTTCGAGGTACGCGAGGATGGAGGGTCCTCATAGTGCAGATCGAGATGGTGGCGATCGAAACCGATACCGAGCCGCTCGACGGATTGCTGTACCTGCCCGATGATGGGAACGTCGTTGGATCTGCTCAGCTCATGCATGGAAATACGATGAATTTCTACGTCGGACCTCCCCGTTTCCTGCCTCCATATCTAACAAGCCTCGGGCTCGCCTGTCTCGCCTACAACCGTCGCGGGCACGACGTACTCTCAAATCGCCACAGTCGAGACCTCGAAGGTGGCGCTTATCAGACGATCGGCCAGGCCATCGAAGACAATCACCTGGCGCGCAACTGGATGAATCAAAGAGACCTCCCTCCCCCATTCGTCATCGGTCACTCGAATGGAGGCATGCTGGCGGTCCGTCATGTGGTGGAAGTCCCCGATACGCCAGGATTGGTTCTGTTGTCGGCGCATCGCGGTGGCCGCCAGATCATGCAACTGATGGCGGAAAATGGGCTCATGGCAGGAGATCGCTACGACGAGATCTCCGCAGCTGCCAGGAGTCTCGTAGCGGACGGTCACGGTGACCAACTGATGCTCGTTCCCGGCTGGTGGTACGTCATATCTGCCACGACCTATGTTGAATTCCTCGACCATTGCCCCGATATCGTCGATCTGGCCCCGTCGATTCCTTGTGAGACGTTGTTTATCCGAAGTGTTGACGAGCCTTCCGAGGTTTACCCGGCCGAGGAAATTGCTCTGGCCAGCAGTCACCATGTCGACGTTCAGGTCTTGGATGTCGGGGGTCACTATTACCGCGGGGGCGAAGCCATCGTGGCGGGGACCGTTGTCAACTGGATCTCTCAACATCTGTGATTCACCGGCGAGTTTCTCAGCAAACGTTCGGGTTCGGTGGGCCATACTGAGTTAGTGATCCGCCTCCGGGGAGCTTGGGTACGGGTGCTGGTTTTGGAGGATGAAAAGAAGGTGGCTGCGGCTATACGGGCGACCTGGAAGCTGAGGGATTCGCCATCGACGTGGTATCGACCGGAACCGACGGCAAGTGGTTCGCCAACCAGAACGAGTACGATGTCATCGTCCTCGACATCACGTTTCCCGGGATCAATGGATTCACGTTCTGTACCCAACTTCGAGACCCAGGTATCTGGACGCCGATGCTCATGTTGACTGCCAAAGATGGAGACCTCGACGAAGCCGAAGAATATCGGCTGGTCCCCAGCCGTGGGTAAACGCATTCGTCGTCTAACGACGACGGGCGGAGGTCCCGGTGGCCAACGCCTTCAGCTGCTGCATAGGTATTGGAAGTACCGTGGCCGTGACCAGAGCATCCAACCTGCTTCACAACGGCTCATTCAGCAGACCGAAACGCCCGGCCGGGCGATATTTGGTAGGTGGACTGCTGCCACCTCCATGACCGTGCTCATCTTGCTCTATCTATGGATTCGATACACCGGCCCCGAGTTCGCCGGCCTCGACGCATCCGTTCTTGCGTTTGCGGACCGGGGCAGCCTCCCGGGAAGCGACAGCGTATTGGCATCAATCTCCCTGGCCACCGAAACCGTTTCGCTCGGGTTGGCGACTGGCCTGGTGGCGATCGGTCTGGCTGTGGCGCTCTCATACCGCCGAGCCGTCGTCTTCCTGGCCATGGCGACAACCAGCGCAGTAATCGTAAGCCTCCTGAAAAGCACCGTCGGAAGAGTTAGACCCCCGCTCGGTGCGAGCTCGCTTGGTTCTCTGGCTTGGCCGTCTGGACATTCGGCTGGTGCGTTGACGTTCGCGCTGGGCGCGGCTATTGCCTTGCGTCACTTCGGCCGCAGATCCGCTCTGGTCACGGCGATCATCCTGGTCCCTGCCGCCTTGCTCGTCGGATACAGTCGGATCTTTCTCTCAGTGCACTGGATGACTGATGTCCTGGCCGGTTGGACGGTCTCCCTACTGGCGATTGGATTTGGCCTGGCCATCGATACGAAATTGGACAACTCTCCCCGCTCACGGCCGGCGGTCGCGTATGGGGCGGTTCTGCTAGCGGTTAGTCTCATGGCCACTGTCGGAATGAGTTGGGTGCACGTCAAATGAGATCGTTGTTTGGTAATGGTCCGAAAGGCAACGGGCGCCAGGATGGGATGTACGACTCGAAACGCTATGCCCTCATCAATCACTGGGACAAGCGACATATGGTTACCGTGTCCCGGTTCCTCGACCCACAACCAACCGATCGCATTCTTGAGGTTGGATGTGGCGTTGGCCACTTGACCCGGCGACTCCGCGAACTTGGTGCGAACGCCGTCGGTATCGACGCCAATCCGCACGCTGCTGAAAACGCCGTGACGGAGGGTGTTACCACGGGGAATGCCGAGGCTCTCGACTTCCCGGATGACAGCTTCGACAAGATCGTCTCCCTGCACGCGATCGAACATATCCCCGACATCAAAGCGGCACTGTCCGAGATGGCGCGGGTGCTTCGGCCAGGTGGAAAGGCGCTTTTGGTGTACCCGGCGGAGCCGATCCAGGGTATCTGGGCTGTCCCAACCGCCATTGTCCTACATCGGAACCCGTTCAAAGCACGCGAGGTGCACTGTCACTGGTTGTGGCCATCGAAGGTCCGGGCGCTTGCCGCTCCAAATGGATTTACCGAGGATCGTTCGGAATTCATGTTGCTGTCTTCGCCACAATTTGTGTCTTTGTTCAGCCTGGCCGCAGGATCTGGCGATTCACCGTCGACTGGCGAGGCAAACGGCTGAGCCGGGTCACGTCTTGCACACCATGAAGTTGGCTGAAATAGCGGTCTCCAGTCAGGTCGTTTCAGACCACTCCGAGATTGGTCTCGCCGAGCGGATGGCTGCGAAAGGTTTTCTTGGGTGCCCACGACTATCGTATGGTTCTGCTCAATTGATGCGGCTTTTGGATACAAGGTTTCCTGGCCTCGGAGGACACCAATGAACGTTATGGTCGAAGGTGCCTACGTGCTTGGCGCTTATTTGCTCGGTGCGATCCCGGTTGCGTATCTCATTGGAAAAGCTCGGCGAGTCGATATAGCTGCGGCTGGATCGGGCAACCTTGGGGCGGGCAACACGACCCGACTGCTCGGCGCCAAGGCCGGAGCATTAGTGGCACTTCTCGACGGCGCAAAGGGTCTTGCGGCGGTCTTTGCCGGTCGATGGATGTCGTTCTCTCCCGGATTGATCGCGGTTGGCGCTCTTGCTGCGGTGGCGGGATCCAACTGGTCGATCTACCTTGGGCGCAGGTCGGGCCGCGGATTGGCGACCTCTTCGTTTGCCATGTTGGCCTTTGACCCGATTACCGTGCTGTGGCCGGGAGTTTGGTCTGTCGTCGGATGGAAGATCGGCGGAGGAATATCGGGATTCTTTGGTTGGGCTTTCCTCTGGACGGCCGCATATGCGCTGGAGCGGCCTCCAGAAACGGTGCTGCTGGCCGCCGGGATGGGTTTGCTGATGATTATTCGCCGGTCCCAGGGGAATTTGGATGATTCTGGTCAAGAAGGGCCGGTCGCCCGGGTTTTCTTTGACACGGACCACCGACGCTCTCCTGCGGAGGTAGCTTCCGGAGACAAATCGCTCGCGTAGGCTTTCGCTGGTCGGAGCCCTCTCCCGAAGCGTCGATGGAGCATTTCGCGCGCCGAGATCCCTGACCGCCCCGGCTGATTCGGCTTCGGGGACTTTGTCCGGCGGTGCCCGACCTGCGATTCACCGGCTGCATTGTTGTATAAACAAATCGGACCTTCTAGGGTGAAAACGGCAACGAGGAGCGCGATCCAGGTGACCCTGAAACTTGAGCACGTCCGTTTGTCAGAGCTGTCGGAGGCCCAACGTCGACAGATCGTGCGCCGATCGGCGGTTTCAGATCCGTTGGTTCGAGACGCCGCTCGATCGATTTGCGATGACGTTTGGTCCCGTGGCGACGACGCGGTAACCGAAGCAGGTGTGAAGTTCGGGGGTGGCCGGCCAAATCCTCTCGTCCCGGTCGAAGAGATGCGGTCCGCCTGGGAAGCTGTTGCCGAAGCGGTTCGAGAAGCCATCAAGATTGCTGTCAAGAACGTCGAGCTTTTTCATTCTGCGCAACGACCCGAAGACTTGACCATGGAACCGGTGCCGGGTGTGAAGATCGATCGCCGCTGGTCGCCGCTACGGTCGGTCGGAGCCTATGTTCCTGGCGGAAAAGCGGCCTACCCGTCTTCTCTGATCATGACCGTGGTTCCGGCGCGCACGGCGGGCGTTGAGCGGATTGTGGTTGCATCGCCGGCCGGTCCCGACGGGATCATGGATGTCACCTTGTTGGCCGCTGCTCACTACCTCGGAGTCACCGAACTCTATGCCATGGGTGGTGCACAGGCGATCGCCGCACTCGCCTACGGTACCGAAACGATCGAACCGGTTGAGAAGATCGTCGGGCCGGGTAACGCCTACGTGACCGCCGCCAAATTGCTCGTCCTCGGCCGGTGCGCGATCGACATGCCTGCCGGTCCCAGCGAGGTGCTCGTCGTGGCCGACGGGACCGCCGATCCTGAAATGGTGGCCGTCGACATGCTTTGTCAGGCAGAACACGGACCCGACTCCCCCGCCGTACTGGTCACCAATTCCCCCGACCTGGGCAGGGCGGTAGTCGCCCAACTCAACGCCCTCCTTCCAGATCTCGATCGACACGAGATCCTCGCCCAAGCACTCAGCGAGCACGGATTGATCGTATGGGTTGATTCGATAACCGAAGCCCTTGAGTTCGCCAATGAATACGCTGCCGAGCATGTAACAGTGAACACCGACAACGCCGAACAAGATGCTGCCCAGATTCAATCGGCCGGCTCGATCTATGTCGGTCACTGGTCGCCGGAAGCGGCCGGTGACTATGCAACCGGAGCGAACCATGTCTTGCCGACCGGGGGGCTAGCACGGTCGATGAATCCCCTCGGATTCGAGGATTTCGGCTCCTGGCGACAGGTGCAAACGATCACCGAAGCCGGGCTTCGAGCGATTGCTCCGACTATCAGCACTCTCGCCACCGCTGAGGGGCTCACCGCCCACCGCTTGTCCGTCGAGGTCCGTCTACGAAATCCGGACGGCTAGCCAGTGGCCACTCCGAAGTACCACCTGGTCGCTGATCGAATCCGCACGAGGATTCTCAGCGGATCGTTGCGGCCACTCGATCAGCTTCCCACGGAGCATCAAATGAGTGTGGAATTCAACGTCAGCCGGGGAACAGTCAGAACGGCGCTCGCTGAACTCACTACCGAAGGGCTGATCAGGAGCGCTCAAGGAAGTGGAAGCTACGTGGCCGCAGCTTCGCCGATGACGCGATACTTCTCGCTCAGCTCATTCGACGACGACATGAGAGCCATCGGCCGGACGCCAACTACCGAAGTCCTCGCAGCAGAAGAACTACCCGCCATGCCTGGCAACCCCTTGGGGGTTGGAACCGGAACTCCTTTGATTTTTCTCAGGCGACTCCGACTCGCCGACCACCAACCGATGGCGGTTGAGGAGCGGTGGATCCTTGAAGATCTATGTCGTGGGCTTTTGAAAGATGATTTGGCCCATCAGTCGGTTCACTGGCTGTTGACCGTCAAATACGCCATCCCACTCATCCGGATTGAACATATTGTCGAACGACAGAAAGTGAACGCGGCGGACGCTGCGATACTCAATATTTCACCCGGCTCGCCGGTTCTGACCATCGAACGGCTCACCTACACAGCAGATGACGCAGGCTCACGGAGTGCCGCTGTGTGGTTCCGATCGGTACATATTGACGTTGAGCCGAACCTTGAAAGGAATTCATTATGAGTGGTCCACGACCGGTCCGTGCACCCAGGGGTCTCGAACTTTCCTGCAAAGGTTGGGGTCAGGAAGCGGTTCTGAGGATGCTCATGAACAATCTAGATCCCGAGGTCGCCGAACGCCCGGACGATCTGGTCGTATACGGCGGAACTGGCAAAGCCGCCCGCTCCTGGGAGGCGTTCGATGCCATTGTCGCGACCCTTCGGCGGTTGGAGAACGATGAGACGCTGCTCATCCAGTCAGGGAAACCGGTTG
>CAJQPD010000199.1 GCA_905480085.1 uncultured Acidimicrobiia bacterium | reverse complement strand
CCGTATTCCCCGCCATCGCTCTACCCGCGGTATTGGTGGTGGATGGCTCATACGCGATCGGCTTCGACAACTACCGGATTTATGCGGCGGTGGTGGCTGGGTTGGTCGGATATCGAACCAAAAATCTCTCCTTCACGATGGTGGCCGGACTAACGACTCTATGGGTGCTCGAAGGCCTTTTCTGACGATTCACGGTTGGCGACACATCGTCGTAAACTGCGCGATCTTGGCTTCAAAGACCATGGCCACAGGGAGACCTCATGACAGACACAATTGTTCAGGCCGAGCACATCGTTCACACCTTCGGTGGGACCATCAAGGCCCTCGACGACATCTCGGTCTCGTTCGAACGAGGCATTATCTACGGGTTGCTCGGCCCGAACGGCGCCGGCAAGACCACCCTCATCAGGGTGCTGACAACCCTCCTCAAACCAGACTCGGGCTCGGCATTCGTGGCCGGGGTGGATGTCATTCACAACCCGACCGGCGCTCGAGAGAAGATTGGGTTGGCCGGACAGAACGCCGCCGTGGATGGCTACCAAACGGGCCGTGAGAACCTCATCATGGTTGGCCGTTTGTACAACCTCTCCAAAAAGCAAGCCAAGGAACGCGCCGATGATGTACTTGAGCGTATCAATCTGACCGACGCAGCCAACCGGCAGGTTCTGACGTACTCGGGCGGCATGAAACGCCGCCTCGACCTGGCTGCCTCAATTGTCGGACACCCGGAAGTCCTGTTCCTCGACGAACCAACCACTGGGATCGATCCCCGCTCGCGACTCGGCCTATGGGAGATCATCAATGAACTCGTCGCCGATGGAACCACGCTGCTCCTCACGACGCAGTACCTCGAGGAGGCCGATCGGCTCGCCAATCGGATCGGCGTCATCGATCAAGGGAAGTTGATCGCCGAAGGCACGGCCAACGAACTCAAAACCCAGGTCGGCGGCGACGTGATCGAAATCCACACGGACGATGAACTAGCCACGGTCGTAGAGACCTTAAGAGGGGTGGCTGCATCCGAACCGATCGTCGACCAAGGGCGCAAGACCGTGACCATTCCGGCTCCCAGGGCCGCTGCTTCCCTACTCGAAGCGGTGCGGGTGCTCGACGACGCCGGAATCGAAGTACATGATGTGGCGCTCCGGCGTCCAACCCTTGACGACGTGTTCCTCACCCTGACCGGTCACGCCACCGAGGAAGCCCCTAAGCCAGAGAAACAGAAAGGTAGGAGGACGGCGCGATGACCACCCTGACCCAGACCGCAACCCATATCGGGATCATTACCCGACGCAATGTGCTGCGCAACATCCGACTGCCCCAGCTACTGCTGTTCTCGACGGTGCAGCCAGTGATGTTCTTGCTGCTCTTCAACTACGTGTTCGGGGGCTCCATCGCGCAGGCGATCCCGCCCGTTTTCGGAAGCTATATCAATTTCCTACTGCCGGGCATCATCATCCAGAACGTCGTGTTCGGAGCGACCGCAACCAGCATCGGCCTAACCGAGGATCTCCAGGGCGGTGTCATCGACCGGTTTCGGTCGTTGCCCATGGCTCGATCAGCCGTCCTGGCGGGTCGTACCTTCGCCGACATCTGGCGGTCCGGGTTCGTGATCACGCTGATGACCGCCGTCGCCTACCTGATCGGGTTTCGGCCGCTCAACGGGTTCTTCTCCCTGGTGCTGGCCGTTACGCTCGCACTCGGATTCGGTTACTCGATGTCCTGGGTCATGGCCTGGATCGGACTCAAAGTCAAGACTCCCGAAGCTGCCCAGTCCGCAGGCTTTCTTCCCGTGTTCCCCTTGACGTTTGCGAGTTCGGTGTTTGTCCCGACTTCAAGCATGCCATCGTGGCTGGCGGCCTTCGCCGAGAACCAACCGGTATCGGTCCTGGCAAACACGGCGAGGGCACTTATCCTTGGCGACGCCTACATCCAGACCGACCCGAGCCTCGTTGCCAGCGGGGCGACAACCGGATCACTCGTTCTCTTGTCACTCGCCTGGATTGTCGGGATCGTGGTAGTCGCGGCACCCTTGGCGGTCCGCTCATATCGCAAGACTGCGGAGTAGTCGCCCGCATCAGGGGACCGGTCGCCTGACGAGTGTGCATCCAGATTGGTATATCCAACGTGGATGCACACTCGTTCAGGAAACCAGTAGGTCCCAAGAGCGGGGCGAACGCTACGATTCCGGGTATGCAGCACAAACACGAGTTCTACATCAATGGCCAGTGGGTGACCCCCTCGACCACCACGACCCTCGAGGTCATCAACCCGGCTACCGAAGAGGTCATCACCACCATCGCCATGGGTGGCCCGAAAGACGTTGACGCGGCAGTCGCAGCAGCCAGAACCGCTTTCGCTTCCTATAGCGAGACGAGTCGGGAAGAGCGCATGGAGCTTCTCGACTCGATCATCTCGGTCTACAAAACCCGAATGGATGATCTGATTTCAGCTGTCAGTGACGAGATGGGTGCACCCGTCGCCCTCTCCTCGAAGTCCCATGTGCCGTCGGGCTTGAACCACTTCAAGACTGTCCGCCGGGTGCTCGAAACTTACGAGTTCGAAGAGGAAATCGGCACGACCCTCGTCGTCAAAGAGCCAGTGGGGGTTTGCGCGTTGATCACGCCTTGGAACTGGCCCCTGAACCAGATCGCCACCAAGGTGGCGCCGGCGCTGGCGGCGGGCTGCACCATGGTGCTGAAACCTTCAGAACTGGCTCCATTGAACGCCATCATCTTCGCCGAGATTCTTGACGAAGCCGGAGTGCCAGCGGGAGTCTTCAACCTCATACAGGGCGACGGAATCGGCGTCGGCGTACCACTCTCTTCGCACCCCGAGGTAGATATGGTTTCGTTCACCGGCTCGACCCGAGCGGGGGTCGAGGTTGCCAAGAACGCAGCTCCGACGGTCAAGCGGGTAGCCCAGGAGCTCGGCGGGAAGTCGGCCAATATCATCCTCGACGACGCCGACCTGGAAGCTGTCATCAATCGAGACGTCAAGTTCATGTGTCGCAACTCGGGCCAGTCGTGCAACGCCGGAACGAGAATTCTCGTGCCGCAGGAACGGATGGCCGAAGCTGCCGGCTACGCGAAAGCGGCTGCCGAGGGTATCGTCGTCGGCCACCCGGGCCACGAAACCACGACGATCGGTCCCGTGGTTTCCGCGGCGCAGTACAACAAGATCCAGGCATTGATCGAAAAGGGCATCGACGAG
>CAJQPD010000198.1 GCA_905480085.1 uncultured Acidimicrobiia bacterium | reverse complement strand
TTCTCAACGCAAAGACCGGAGAGGTCAAGGCCATGGCTTCCTTTCCGACTTTTGACCCGGCCCAGTTTGTTATTGGGTTGACCCAGACGGAATATGAAACGCTCCGGGATTCGCAGGCATTCAACAACCTCGCCATTCAGGGTTTGTACCCACCCGGCTCGACCATGAAAGCCTTCGTGTATGCCACAGCCGTTGAGGAAGGCATATACCCGGATTCGGCCAACAAGCAGACACCAAACGGATCGCTTGAGTGCACAGGCGTGCTGACTGCCAACGGGCTTGACGATGAATCCCAGAAACGTTTTACCGACCCCGGACACGGGATCGTGGATTTGCACACGGCGCTCGGCGAGTCCTGCAACATCTACTTCTGGGAAGTGGCTCTGGCCATCTGGGGGAAGTATCAGGGGACGGACAAAGAGAACATCTTGCAGCGGTACGCCCGCAGCGTCGGCCTCGGTTCCATCACCGGCATCGACCTTTGGGGCGAACGGGCCGGTCGGGTCCCCGACCGCCAACTCTTCGAACAGTGGCTTGTCGAATCGCCCGGCTTGATTTCGGAGACTCGCAAGAAGGGCAGTCTCTGGGTCGGCGGCGACCTCATGAACGTGGCGATCGGTCAGGGCGAAACTCTGGCGACGCCGCTCCAAATGGCGGTCGGATATGCGGCGCTCGTCAATGGCGGCACCGTTTGGGAACCGACGGTGGTCGATCGAATCATTGGTAGTGATGGGACCATCACAGACCTCCAGAGCGGTATCCGTAACCAGATCGAATGGTCAGAGGAGTTCGATAACATCATCCGGGAGGACTTGACCCGGGCCATCGGCCCTGAGTCGGGCACTGCGTTCAGCGCGTTTCGTTCGATGGAGAACCGATTCCTCGTTGGCGGAAAGACCGGTACGGCCCAACGGGCCGGGCATCCGAATACGGCATGGTTTGTTGGCATGGCTCCCATTGCCGACCCCGAGTGGGTGATCGCGGTGGTGCTTGAAGACGGTGGTGGTGGCGGTACGTCAGCCGCCCCGGTGGGCAGGCAAATCTTCCAGTACCTCTTCGGCGAGACCGTCGACCCGATCGGAGCAGGGTTCTAATGGCCCTGTTCATGGAAGCGAAAACTACTTCCGAACAGCAGGGGGCCAAGTCAACCCCCATTGACATCTTGCTTCTGCTGTCGATGGTCTTGTTGATTTCATTCGGCATCTTGATGGTGTATTCGGCCAGTCGGGATCTGGATGGCTCGCGTCTGATGGAACGCCAGGTCGTCTTTGCCGGGATCGGCCTTGGCCTGTTTCTCCTGTTGTCCTGGATGGACTACCGGGAGTTCCGCCTCTTCTCTCCAGTCGTATATGCGGTAACAATCTTCATGCTTGCGATCGTGTTCGCCCAGGCGAAGGTCGCCGGCACCAACCGATGGTTGTCACTTCCTGGCGGTTTCAACCTCCAGCCATCGGAGTTTGCCAAACTGTCCGTCATCCTGCTGTTGGCCGCCGTCCTGGCCGGCACGTTCGACGACGAAGACTTGACGTGGCGCCGGATCGGGGCGGCGCTGTTGATGCTGGCGCTTCCCGGAGCCCTCATCGTCCTCCAGCCAGACCTTGGCACGGCGCTGGCCTTCGGATTTGTCACGATCGTTGTCCTATTCGCGGCCGGGGCGACCATCTGGCAGCTGTCCGGCCTCTTTTCGCTCGCCGGGCTTGGCGTCTGGATCATCTTCAAATACGAGTTGTTGTTGGATTATCAACTTGCCAGGCTCACGAGCTTTCTCGATCCAGCCGCCGACAAGCTCGGGTCCGGGTATAACGTTCTGAACTCCCTCACGACGATCGGATCAGGTCAACTTTTCGGTCGTGGGCTCTTCAACGGAGCGCTCACCGAACGATCGTTCGTGCCTGAGCAGGAAACCGATTTCATCTTCACCGCGGTTGGTGAGCAGCTGGGCTTCATCGGGGGAGCGCTCGTTCTCTTTGCCTATGCCCTGATAATCCTGCGTTTACTCCGCATCGCTACCGCAGCATCCGACCGATTTGGCTCTCTGATTGCTGTGGGAGTTGCCGGGCTGTTCGTATTTCACGTCATCGTCAATGTCGGCATGACCCTGGCAGTGATGCCCGTCACCGGGATCCCGCTACCGTTTATGAGTGCCGGAGGTTCGTCCATGCTGGCTATGTGCATGGCCCTCGGTGTGGCACACTCGGTGTGGCGGCACCGGGATCTGAAACCGGCGCGAAACAAGTCTTAAGGAGATCGGGTGGAGCGGAGAGGCGAACGAGGCTGGGTGGAGGTCGTATGTGGTCCCATGTTCTCTGGCAAAAGCGAAGAGTTGATCCGGAGGGTGACCCGCTCCATGCTCGCCCGAATTCCCGTTCAGACGTTCAAGCCGGGTCTTGACACTCGCTATTCGCTGAGTCAGGTCACCTCCCACTCGAGCCTGCGAGTCGATGCTCAACCAGTTGACTCATCTGCTGCCCTGTTGCGGGCCGTAAACAAAGAGACCATCGTCATCGGCGTTGATGAAGGCCAGTTTTTTGACGAGGGGCTCGTGGCGGTGTGCGAAGCCCTGGCGGTGGCCGGCAAACAGGTCATCGTGGCGGGCCTTGACCTCGATTACCTCGGGCGCCCGTTCGATCCGATTCCCCGACTGGCAGCCCGATCCGAGTACGTTACAAAGATGCTGGCGGTGTGTCATCGTTGTGGGGCGCCGGCGGCGTTTACCCAAAGGATCGTCGAAAGCGATGAACTGGTGGTCCTGGGCGCAACCGATTCGTACGAAGCTCGATGCCGACTCTGTTATGACCCCGCGGAACCGGAACAGACCCGCCTGGAAATGTAGGAGCCGACCCAGCCGGTCGGAGACGGTTTTCAGGTCATGAATAGGGGATTGGGGCTCCAGCTGCTAGTATTTTTTTGACCACTTTTTCTACCTCGTGGTCGGTTTTTCCGAGCCGAAAGGCCTGCTGCGGTGAATACATCACCTGCTGATTTTTTTCAACAAGCGGTAAATCTATTTCCGGCTCGGCCTGTCACTATTCCGCCCCGTGAGGGCACATCAAGGAGACATGTCGTATGGCGTTATTCCGCCGCAACCAAGCCCAGGTCGTTCGCAAAGGTGTCGGTGAGAAGGCCCTAGAAACCCAGTCCACCCGCAAGGTTGGTCGGAGCAAGGTCACCGTCAAACGGGTCACCGAGGTCACCCCCGAGCCGCAGGCGGGCAAGCGAGGTCAGCAGACCAAGCAGAGATCAAAGCAGGGCGGGCGCCCCAAAGCGGGCGGTAACCGTTCCCAGCAGGGGAGCCGCTCCCAAGGTCGTACCAGGACTCCTCACCGGGTGCGCGACGAAGAAATCATCCTGCCGCCCGAAACGGCCCGTAAACAGATGCTCGTTCGGGTTCTGCCCCATCAGACCCAGGTCGTGGTACTCGAAGGCCCCGTCCTCGTCGAGCATTACGTGGCCAGGGAGAGCACGCTCTCGCTCGCTCAAAATGTGTATCTGGCTGTGGCCAAGAACGTCCTTCCCGGGATGGAAGCGG
>CAJQPD010000197.1 GCA_905480085.1 uncultured Acidimicrobiia bacterium | reverse complement strand
GTCCTGGCGATTATCAACGTGGCTTTCACCATCCCGGCTCGCATAGTGGTCGGGGCGCTAATCGATCGGTACGGCCCCCGGATTGTCTTCTCGAGCCTTCTCGTTGCCATGGCGTTTCCGGCCTTCGCTTTCGCCTTCGGTACCACACTCATTCAGCTGATGGTTTCCCGACTCTTGCTTTCGACCATCGGTGCTGGATTCGTCATCGGGATCCGAATGGTCGCCCAGTGGTTCCCGCCCAAGATGATCGGGCGGGCCGAAGGTTTCTATGCCGGCTGGGGAAACTTTGGGTCGGCATGGGCGGCCATGACGTTGCCGTGGTTTGCCATTACGTTCCTTGGTAAGTGGTTCAACGTCGCCGATGGATGGCGCTGGGCACTTTTCTTGAATGGACTCGTCGGCCTGCTGTATGGCATCTACTACTACTACGCCGTGCGCGACACCCCGGAGGGGGTCGAGTTCCAAGGAACCAAGAAGACGCAGCCGATGACCGTCAGTTCTTACGGCGACCTCGTGCAATACATCTTGTGGTCATTCCCGATCTTCGGCGCGCTTGGCCTGTTGGCGTGGCGCATCAGCCGCATCGAAATCACCCACACCGATGGTGTCGTTTCAGCCCTTATCCCCAGCGGTTCTTTGTGGCTGATCTATGGCGGTCTGACCGTCTTCTATGTCGCCCACGTCCTCAAAACGCTCCAGGTCAACCTGCCGATTCTCAAGGCGGGAGTCCCCGAGGAGGACAAATATCCTTTCGCCAGCGTGGCCGCCCTCAACACCACGTACGTGGCCAACTTCGGTGCGGAACTGGCCGTGGTGTCCATGCTCCCCACCTTCTTTGAAGGTACCTTCGAAGTCACACCGGCTACCGCCGGCCTCATCGCTTCATCATTTGCGTTCGTCAACCTGTTCGCCCGGCCGATGGGCGGTCTCATTTCCGACAAGATGAAGAACCGCAAAATGGTGATGACCGCCTACATGGTCGGCATTTCGCTCGGGTTCCTTGGCATGGGCTTCATCGACTCTGCCTGGCCGATCTGGTTGGCGATCGTCATAACCGTGACCTGTTCGATCTTTGTGCAAGGGGCAGAAGGCGCCACGTTCGCGATCATCCCCCTCATCAGCCGCCGCATGACGGGCCAGGTCGCCGGTATGGCCGGCGCCTTCGGCAACGTGGGTGCCGTCCTTTATCTGGTGCTCTACTCAATGGTGGATGCCCGGACGTTCTTCTTTGTGCTGGCCGGCGGCGCCGCGTTCAGCTTCGTATACGTGATGATCTTTTTGAAGGAACCGGAAGGTGCTTTCGCCGACGGGTTGGCCGCCTCGTGAACCGACGGATCCCGCCCACCAGGCTCAGGGAGGCCATCACGTGAGGTTGGAGATGACCCGCAAAACGGACCTGGCACTTCAGGCGCTTCGCGTGCTCGCCACGGCCCGAGGCCCGGTCAAGGGCAAGGACCTTGCCGCACTGATCAATACCACTGCGTCGTTTATTGCCCAGATCATGAAGCCGTTGGTGGACGCGAGTTGGGTGACCTCCGATCGTGGCCCGACCGGCGGTTACCGGCTGGCAGCCGACCTAACAGCAATCTCCGTGCTCTCGCTTATCGAAGCCGTCGAGGGTCCAACCATCAACGGTAGATGCGTTCTTCAGGGAACCCCCTGTCCCATCGTCGACCAATGCGCCATGCACGAGGCGTGGGTTCGGGGGCGTTCTGCGCTGCTGAACGAGCTCGCCAAAACCCCGATTCTCGAAGCCACAACTCAGGAGAGGACAGCCTCATGACCCGGACCGCCCAATTCGCGCTAGTGGGGTTCTTTGCGCTGCTCGGCACTGCGGCCTTCGTCCAGGCCCCCCCGGCAGTCGGGGCAACCGCAACCGCTATCCAGCCAGCACTCGATGGTGCCCAGATTTTCGCCGACCGTTGTGCCGCGTGCCACCAGGCGTTCGGGCAGGGCGTGGCCGGCACGTTCCCGCCGCTGGCCGCCAACCCGGCCGCGACAGACGCTGCCTATGTCGAATCGATCATTCGTGAAGGACTCTCTGGCCCGATCGAAGTGCTCGGGGTTACGTACGACAACACCATGCCAGCCATCACATTGACCGACGCCGAAGTGGCCGCAGTGGCCGCCTATGTGACGACGCTGGCTGAAGCGCCTCCAGTTGACTCGGGCTCGACCGGCACGGCGGGACCTGCCGACCCGGTCAAGGGCCTTGCCCTATTTGTTGGGTCGACTTCGTTCAGCAACGGTGGCCCAGCCTGCGCCGCATGTCACGTCGCCGGGACAGTGGACGCACTCGGCGGGCCAACCATGGGACCCGATCTCACCCACGCCTTGGATCGCCTCGGAGGCGAAGCGGGAATGATTGGGTGGCTGTCCACTCCGCCATCGCCCGTCATGACACCCATTTTCTCGGAGAAACCGTTGGACGAGCAGGAGGTCGTCGATGTCGTCGCCTTCCTGGCTGAGGCCAGCACCCAAACACCTGCCTCAAACACAGATTTCATGACGGTCTTGGGACTGGCAGGAACCGCAGTCCTATTTGTCGGACTGGCAATTGCGTCGCGAGGACTGCGACGAACGTACGTAGAGCGACTGAGGAGCAAGCCATGAACGACTTTTGGATCAGCGAAACCGTCGACCCAGCTGCTCGCAAATGGGAGGAGTTCTATCGCAACCGCTTTGCCCACGACAAGCGCGTCCGCACAACCCACGGTGTGAACTGCACCGGTAGCTGCTCGTGGGAGGTCTACGTCAAGGATGGCATCGTCACGTGGGAGCTTCAGGCCACGGACTACCCACAACTCGAAGAGGGTCTTCCTCCCTATGAGCCGCGTGGATGTCAACGAGGCATCTCCTACTCGTGGTACCTCTACTCGCCCATCCGGGTGAAGTATCCCTACGCCCGCGGCGTACTGGTCGACATGTATCGAAAAGCGAAAAAGGAATCTCTCGACGACCCGGTGGCGGCCTGGGCTCGCATCCAGGACGATCCGCAGATGCGTAGTCGCTATCAAACGGCTCGTGGCAAAGGTGGCTTCCGCCGGATCAGCTGGGACGAAGCCGTCGAGATGGCCGCGGCGTCGACGGTCCACACGATCAAAAGGCACGGACCAGATCGGGTAGCCGGCTTCTCGCCGATTCCCGCCATGTCCCAGGTGAGCTACGCCGCCGGGAGTCGGTTCATGTCGCTGATCGGCGGCGTCATCATGAGCTTCTACGACTGGTATTGCGACCTCCCACCCGCCTCACCCGAGGTGTGGGGAGAACAGACCGACGTCCCTGAGTCGGCCGACTGGTACAACTCCCGGTTCATTGCGGTGGTCGGGTCGAACCTCAACATGACGCGGACCCCTGATACGCATTTCATCTCCGAGGTTCGCCATGCCGGAGCCAAGCTGGTCGTGTTCAGCCCCGACTTCTCG
>CAJQPD010000196.1 GCA_905480085.1 uncultured Acidimicrobiia bacterium | reverse complement strand
CTGGCCTGCCTCGGAAGTTGGCTGTTCCGACGACGTGAGATCGGAGTCGCGGCGTGAACAAGCTGTTCGTATCCCTGCTGATCGTCCTGGCCTCTGTGGGAGTGCTCGCCTACTCCGGACGCTGCCACCCCTCCCTTCTCGCCCAGCGTCAGCACCTAACTCCCGGCACCGTGGATGCCCTCGATAATTCTCCCCCGCTGGTCGCCTTTACCACGGTGGCCCTTGGCGGGTTCCGAGGTCTGCTTGCCGACGTATTGTGGTTGCGGGCTATGCGGATGCAGGATGAGGGGAACTATTTCGAACTGGTTCAGCTCTCGGACTGGATCACGAAGCTAGAGCCTAAATTCGCAGCCGTATGGGCTTACCATGCATGGAACATGGCCTACAACGTGAGCGTCCTGTTCACGGAGCCTGAGGACAAGTGGCGTTGGGTCATGCACGGTATCGACCTGCTTCGATCAGACGGATTGCGCTTCAATCCCGGAGAGGCGGCGCTCTACTGGGAACTCGGTTGGCTCTACCAGCATAAGATCGGGCAGGACCTCGACCAGGCCCATGCCTACTACAAGCAACAACTCGCACACTCGATGTCTCTCTACCTTCCCAACGGGAACGCCGACGACCTTCAACACCTCATTTCCGCGGCCGCTAACCGGGAGGATCTTGAGGCTCTGCCGGGTATGGCGCCCTGGTTACAGACACAACAGGAAGCGGGCTCGGATGTCTGGTCACCCGCCTTCCTCGAAGAGGTATCCCGGTCCCCGCAAAGGCGTGAACACCTGGTGGCGAGCCCGCAGGGAACTCGCCTGCTCCACCACCTTCGACGGGTCGGCATGCTCACCACTCTGAAGATGGACCCGGACGTCATGCTTCGCCTTGATACAGACTTCGGACCCCTGGACTGGCGCCTGCCACAGGCACACGGAGTCTATTGGTCGCAACAGGGTCTCCGACACGCGGAAAACGCGTTCGATCGATTGCGAATGGAACGCATGACCTTCCAGTCCATGGTCGATGCCTTTCTCCGAGGCCGTGCTTTCTACGACCTCCAGGGCAACCTGACTCCGGTCCCGAACCTCGACCTTCTCCCCAACCTCCTTCGCACCTTCGATCGGGTCGCCGAAGCGCAGCCGGACAACATAACGGTACAGACGGCACGACGAACGTTTCTACGCAAAGCCGTCCTCACGCTGCATAGCTATAACCACATTGCACAGGCCGGGGAGATCTACGATCGGATGGTCGCTCTCTACCCGGACGAAGCCCATCCAGCCGGGCTGAATACATACCTGGTTACCGTGTGGCTGGCCCAGGGCGACCGGTTGGACCCCGATCAGGCCATGGTGCTGGTTGAGTCTACCCTCATGGAGGCCTACTGGAGTTACGCACTTGGCGACGAAGAACGGTCCAAGGGGCTGACCCTGCAGGCCGAACTTGTTTGGCAACACTTCATGAAGGACCTGACCGGTGAAGGCCATGCCGAACGCGTTGGATTACCCCCTTTTCCCCAGCTCAAGCAGCAGGCCCTACAACGCCTGATCTCCCTGCAAACCGATGAGATGATTCGAAACCGGTTACAGGCCATGACCGAATCATAATCGACCTGGGCCTACCCGTTCTGCGACAACTTCTTCCGTAGCGAACGGGACAGGGTCGCATCGACCCAAGCGTCCGGCAGGATGCGGCGAAACACAGCACCGGCATACGCTGGAACTGTTACACAGTATCTGCGCTTCGGACGCGACGATTCGAGGGCATGCAGGATCTTTTCCGCGACAGCCGCCGGTGGTTTAGAAAACGGTTTCTTTTTGTCAACCGGCTGCTGTCGACGACGCTCGACTTCCCGCTGATACAAGGTACGAAAGGCCGAATCACCATGCGCGAGGTAGTGGTCGGCCTGGGCCACAGATGTCTGCCGGAAATGGGTAGTGATTGGGCCCGGCTCCACCAGGGACACGGCTATGCCGGAGTCACAGAGCTCGACACGTAACGCATCCGACATGGCCTCCATCGCGAACTTGGATGCCGAATAAATTCCCAGGAAGGGTAGGCTGACGCGCCCGACGATCGAACTGACATTCACGATCCGACCTCTACCCTGCTCACGGAACCGTGGGATGAACCGGTTCGTTAACTCCTGCATACCAAAGACGTTCACCTCGAACTGAGCACGCATGGCGTCGCGCGACAAATCCTCCAAGGCCCCGGGCTGGCCGTATCCGGCATTGTTGACCAGAGCGCCCGGCGTCCCGCCCATCTTCTCCAGCGCCTCGTCGGCGGCAGCCAGAACACTGTTCGAGTCGGCGATATCGAGGGCGATGGGATCAAAACCCTCGCTTCGCAATCGCTCGAGATCGGCAGGCTTCCGAGCCGTTGGGTACACGGTCCAACCCTGCTCTCGCAACAGCATGGCGGTGGCCGCCCCGATTCCCGTCGAGCAACCCGTGACCAAGACAGACTTTGATTCTGGAAGGGGCCATTTCATGCCGGGAGCCTACCACAGCTGGATCAAGCCCGGTACCCAGGATCGTGCAACGGATTATCATGACGGCAAACCGTGAAAACGGGAAGCCGGAGCGGGAAAGATAGCTTTCAGCCCGCCAGCTATATTCTGTCTTCATGATACATTGAACCTGTCTGCATCCTGTCGTAGCGTGGATCCCTGATGTCACGGAGCGATGTATCGATGAAACAAACCCTGGCCATCGTTGGTGCAGGCCTGGCCGGACGCATGCTGGCCATACGTCTGGCGGATGACGGGTGGGATGTGACCCTCTTCGACCAAGGGGAAAGGGATGGCCTTGAAAGCTGCAGCTATACCGGCGCCGGAATGCTGGCGCCACAAAGCGAACTCGATCGAGCTGATCCGCATATTGCTGAGCTAGGCGACCGCTCGATCGCCTTGTGGCCTTCGGTCCTAACCCGCCTGCCGCGCCCCGTTGACTTGGTCATGGATGGCACCGTGTTGGTCGCGCATTCCACAGATGAGCCCGATCTGGAGCGAATGGCTCGGAGAATCCTCGACAGGTCCCCGTCTCCGGAACGAATCCGTCGACTATCCGCTGCAGAACTTGGCGATCTGGAACCCGACCTGGCGACCAGGTTCCAACATGGCTGGTTCATCGAGCGCGAGGGACATATTGATAATCGGCAGTTGTTGGAAGCCCTCGAGGCCGGGATTACCCATCGTTCCATCACCTGGCATACAACCCACCCCTGTCCATCGATCAGGCCGCATCATGTCGACACGGATCACCCGCATTACGACTGGGTCATCGATTGCCGAGGCCTTGGCGCCCAAGGAGACCTGCCAGACCTGCGCGGTGTCCGGGGTGAATTGCTGCACCTGCACGCGCCGGAAGTGAGCCTGCGCCACCCGATACGTCTCACCCATCCTCGCTACCCCCTGTACGTCGTACCGCGTACCGACAACCTGTTCGTAATCGGTGCCACCGAGATCGAAAGCGATGACCGCGGCCCCATCACGGTTCGTTCTGCCCTTGAACTCTTGACCGCCGCCTACTCGCTTCATAGTGGATTTGCGGAGGCCCATATCGTCGAGGCCCGCGCTGACTGTCGGCCGGCGTTTCCCGATAACCTGCCGCGGGTGACCTGTGAACCGGGCCTGGTTCGCATCAACGGACTGTATCGTCATGGTTTTCTTTTGGCTCCGCTTCTGCTAGAGACGGTGTGTCAGACACTCGCGAAGAGTGAAGCGGTTTCGCTGCTGGAAACAAACACCCTATTGGAGACAACGAGGACGTGAAACTGTTGGTGAATGGCCAGGAAGAGAGCGTGGAATCGAGCATGACCGTGCAGGCTTTCCTGGTGAACCGCGGACAGGACCCCAAGGCGGTGGCCGTGGCGGTCAATGAAGAGTTCATACCGCGGACCCGATTTGACCAGACACTTCTTCAGCATGGTGACAGCCTGGAAGTCGTGGCCCCTATGCAAGGTGGCTAATGCGCATGTGGACTCTAGCCGACAAAACCCTGAACAGTCGCATCCTTCTGGGTACTGCCTTATATCCGTCGCCCAGGATCATGTCAGATTCGATTCAGGCTTGTGCCTGCGACGTGGTGACCGTATCGCTGCGACGCCAGTCACCGCTCGACAAAGCCGGAGCAAGGTACTGGGCGCTGATCCAGGCGTTGAACGTTCACGTGTTGCCCAACACGGCTGGGTGCCGCACGGCCAAGGAGGCCGTGACCACCGCCAAAATGGCACGCGACCTCTTTGCAACCGATTGGATCAAGCTGGAAGTCATAGCCGATGACTACACGTTGGCCCCCGACCCAGTGGGCCTGGTCCAGGCAGCGGCCGAACTCAACCGGGACGGCTTCACCGTCCTGCCCTACACGACCGCCGACCTCGATGTGGCGCGCCAGTTAGTGGATGTGGGTTGCCAGGTGGTCATGCCGTGGGCCTCCATGATCGGGTCCGGCCAGGGCTTGGTCGAACGCGATCGCCTGCTCCGCATGCGAGAGACGATCACCGATGCCACCCTGATCGTCGATGCAGGCCTCGGCAAGCCATCGGATGCAGCCCAGGCGATGGAATTGGGGTTCGATGCCGTGCTGCTCAACAGTGCCGTAGCCTTGGCCGACGATCCGCCGAGCATGGCCAAGGCCTTCGCCCAAGCGGTGGAGGCTGGGCGCCTGGGCTTTGAAGCAGGACTCATGGTTCCCCGCGACCTCGCCTCACCCAGCACACCAACCATTGGCACACCCTTCTGGCAGCAGGAAACCCGGCAGCCATGAGCCCGCCCATCGCCTGGACGATTGCCGGCAGCGATTCCGGTGGAGGCGCAGGACTGCAGGCCGATCTGCATGCGTTTGCAACCTGGGATGTACACGGATGCTCCGTGGTCACATCGATCACAGCTCAGAACACCCAATCCGTGGATTCCGTGGAACCCGTCTCAACTGCTATGGTGCAGGCCCAGTTGGACGCACTCGCAAGCGACCTGCCTCCGAAAGCTATGAAGACCGGGTTACTCCCCAGCCCCGACCTGGTGTGCCTGGTGGCCGATGCGTTGGCCAGACAGGACGGTTTCAAGGTGGTGGACCCTGTAGCCACCTCCAGTACCGGTGCA
>CAJQPD010000195.1 GCA_905480085.1 uncultured Acidimicrobiia bacterium | reverse complement strand
CGAGACGGCCATCCAGCTCGTACGGGAGGGTTTGTCCAACGCGTTGCGCCATTCGGGGGCCGAAAGAGTTACGGTGTCGGTGGATCTCCTTGAAGCGGACTTGATCATCCAGGTGGCTGACGACGGAGTCGGTTTTGACCCGGTAACGACCATCCGGGGCATGGGTTTGGATAATCTGACCGAACGGTCTCAGGACATGGGCGGATCAGTGGAGATCCGCAGCCGGATCGGCTCCGGAACCACGCTGACCATGCACTTGCCGGTCTAAATCGCCATTTCGGTAAATGACGGCCGATCCAATCCGCTGGCCACCCGATCGACAAACGACTTGATACAAGCCTCCGTCAACCGATGGAACAGAGAACGATCTGCCCCGGGTGGTAGACGGTAGGACCCCCGCAGACTGATCTGGCATCGATGGGGGCCAATCGGGGCTATCACGAGATCGCCCTGGAGTTCAGAAAACAACCCGGCTTGACCGGTCGCTTGCCAATCCAACGCAATGACGGTGTGACTGGACTTGTGGATCGGCTCGGCCACGTTCAGCGTCACGGAAGAAGCCTCCAGCTCGTTCCCAACGAGTCGACCACGAAGCGACTCAGCGCTCCGATAGGCCTCGCACGCCCACGTCGTCAGGTCCAGGCCGGCCAGCCCGTGCGAAATATCGTCGCAGGACCGACGGACGTTCGCGAAGTAATACACAAACATCTTTAGTGTCTCCGAACCAACGACACAACGACGGCTCTCATACCAACCGTATTCATGCTTGTACCGTACGACGAGCACACCTCTCGTTCCTAGGGCAAAATGGCACTCCGGGTGGGGCTGACGGCCCGAAACTGGCCAATCACGGGTATATCGCGCCTCTCCGAGCTACCCACCCGACGAATGGCCCACACCAGAGGCCGAACGGCCCTGACTACCGCGTGCCACGACCTGACAGACTGGCGCCATGATTGATTGGAAAGAGCGCGCTGCCTGTCGAGGAATGGACCCATCCGTGTTTTTCCCACCTTCTGGGAATCGAAAAGCGCTCGCGAGAGCGCGAGCGATCTGCGAGGGTTGCCAATCTCAGGACGATTGCCTACTCATCGGCATTGATCAGACAGAGGGTATCTTTGCGGGAACCACCCCCCGCCAGCGGAAGTCACTGGTTTCAGTCGGCGACTGACGCCACGTCAACAATCTCAGGTGACCAACCCGACCGAATCGGTCTGATTCGCATGCGGCCGTCCACCACGATGACACCGTCGCCCGGTTCGCGCACGATTACCGGATTGAGGTCCATCTCGGCAAGCTCCGGGATGGCTTCGACGAGAGCCGACACGCGCAGCAGGGCCTGTTCAAGGGCGGTGGTGTCTCCGGGCGGCTGACCGCGATATCCCTCGAGAAGCTTGGCCGACTTGATACCCGTCACCATCTGGTGGGCTTCCCGATCCGTGATCGGAGCAGCCCGGAACACCACATCCTTGAGTAGCTCCACAAAGACGCCTCCCATGCCGAAGACGAGCAACGGCCCAAACGACGGATCCTCCGTCATCCCGATGAGTACTTCGATGCCGGTGGGCACCATCTCCTGTATCAAAACGCCATTGGCATCGTCGGTCAGCGCCATGATGTGATCGAACGACTCACGAACCTGATCGGCGCCGGATATGTTGAGAAGTACCCCGCCAAAGTCCGACTTGTGAAGGGCCGACGGAGCAATCAACTTCATGGCGACCGGACCAGCGATCTCGGACCAGGCCGACACTGCCGATTCCCTTGACTCCGCTTCATGCGATTGAGGGGTATCGATGCCGAATGATCCGAGCAGGCCGCGCACCTCGTCATCCGTGAGCCATCCGCCGTCAGGACCGACCCGAGCCAGAGCGTCCACAACAAGCTGCCGAGCTCGTCCAAGATTGATGTCGGTGAACTGAGGAACCTCCCCATAGGGAGTTCGGCGCCATTCGGCATACGAAGCTGCCCGCGAGAGCGCTTTGGCGGCAGCCTCAGGGAACTCATACACAGGAATGGTCATCGTAGAGTTACGCATCGAAGCCCGACCTGACCCTGATTCCATAAGGACCGCCACCTGCGTCTTACCCGATGTCAGTGCCGCCTCAAGAACGGGCGGGCCGACATCGGGGCCGTTCTCAATTGTCTGAATATGAATCGTGATAACGGCGTCGATCTCATCAGAGGCGCCCAGGATTCGCGCAACATGACCGTATTCCCCCGGACCAGCCGACGCGATCAGGTCGACATCGACAGCTCGATGGATTTCGAACGGGCGGAGATCCTGTTGGCCGGGCAACTAGACACCACTCCCTAGATTGATGAATGCATCGGAACTCCAGCGCTACTGCGTCACAGCAGATACGAAGATTCGAGCCGTGCTTGAGTGCATCGGCCGCAGCGGCAAGGCGGTGGCGCTACTGGTCGAGGATGGGCGCCTGGTGACGACCCTCACCGATGGTGACGTCCGCAGGGGGATATTGAGCGATGTCCCGCTGGACGGGTTGGCCTCGGACCTTCTCGCAGACAAGCAGCGCCGGGGGATGGCGACCC
>CAJQPD010000194.1 GCA_905480085.1 uncultured Acidimicrobiia bacterium | reverse complement strand
AGTCCCTACGCTCGGTGGTTGAACCCATTTTGAGCGAGGCGGTTGGAGTGGAGCGAGTAGTCGTGGTACCGGCAGGGCCGACTGCCGAAAGCGACTACGCGAACTTTCTCGCCACCGGGTCCGACGATCCGATTCCCTGGCGGGTTGACGATGAACGCCGGGCGATCTCGATCAACTACACCTCGGGAACCACCGGCCGGCCGAAGGGGGTGCAATATACCCATCGCGGGGCATACCTCAACGCTTTGACCGAGATCATTCACAGTCGTCATACCCCTGAATCCGTGTATCTGTGGACCCTGCCGATGTTTCATTGCAACGGTTGGTGTACCACCTGGGGGGTGACCGCGGTCGGCGGTACTCACGTCGGGTTGCGAGCGGTCGATCCAGAAGAGATCTGGCGTCTCGTCAATGCCGAGGGTGTTTCCCATCTCAACGCTGCCCCGACCGTCTTGATCTCTCTGGCCAACCATCCATCGGCGTTTCCCTTTGGAGGCCCCATGACGATCACGACGGCCGGAGCCCCACCCAGCCCGACCATCATCAGCCAGATCGAAGATCTGGGGGCCACCATCGTTCACGTTTACGGATTGACCGAAACGTACGGTCCTCACACCATCTGTGAGTATCAACCTGCCTGGGATGGCTCGACCCATCGAGCGACGCTCCTCGCCCGCCAGGGCGTCTCCTTCATCGGGGTCGACCCGATACGGGTGGTCGACGACGACATGAACGACGTTCCCCTGGACGGAACAACCATGGGAGAGGTCGTCATGCGCGGTAACAATGTGATGGCGGGCTATTACAACGATCCGGAGGCTACCGCCGAGGCTTTTCGGGGCGGGTGGTTTCACTCCGGGGATGTGGCCGTCTGGCACCCGGACGGTTATATCGAGCTGAGGGACCGCTCCAAGGACATCATCATCTCCGGAGGCGAGAACATTTCGACGATCGAGGTTGAACAAGCTGTGATGGCACATCCGGCAGTCCTGGAGGCGGCGGTCGTGGCGATCCCTCACGAGAAGTGGGGTGAGCGACCTAAGGCGTTTGTCGTCGCAAAACCGGGTGCCGTCGTAGATCCCGAAGAGCTCATCGCCTTTGTGAAAACCCGGATCGCTCGGTTCAAGGCACCAGACGAGGTCGAAATTGTCGAACAGCTACCGAAGACTTCGACAGGAAAGATTCAAAAGTACGTACTACGCGAGAAGGAATGGGGCGACCATGCACGAAGAATCAACTGATCATTTGGTCTCGGCCACTCAGATGCTACGCTGATCTTCCGTGACGAAATACATCTTTGTTACTGGTGGCGTTGTCTCCAGTTTAGGTAAAGGAATCACGGCAGCTTCCCTGGGACGCCTGCTCAAAGAGCGCGGTCTCAACGTGGTTCTCCAGAAGCTCGATCCGTACATCAACGTCGATCCTGGAACGATGAATCCGTTCCAGCATGGCGAAGTCTTCGTGACCGACGACGGCGGCGAGACCGACCTCGATCTTGGTCATTACGAACGATTCACCGGTGTCAATCTACGACGCGACGCATCGGTCTCGGCTGGCGCCATCTACTTATCCGTCATCCAAAAAGAACGGCGTGGCGACTACCTGGGTGGGACCGTGCAGGTAATCCCGCACATCACCAATGAGATCAAAACGCGGGTGAAGCGGATGGGTGAGAGCGATGACGTGGATGTGGTCATTTGCGAAGTTGGGGGTACGGTCGGTGACATCGAGGGACTCCCGTTCCTCGAAGCGATCCGACAGTTCGGTAAAGATGTCGGTCGCGGAAACGTCGCCTATATCCATGTCACGTTGGTCCCCTACATCCCGGCTTCAGAGGAGCTCAAGTCCAAACCAACCCAGCATTCCGTCGCCGAACTGCGCAGCCGGGGAATTCATCCCGACGTCATCGTGGTCCGTTCAGATCGACCAATTGACGATGCGATTCGGCGCAAGATCAGCTTGTTCTGTGACGTTGAGCCGGAAGCCGTCATCAACGCGCTTGACGCCAAGGACATATACGCAGTCCCGCTGGCCTTGCACGCCGACGGTCTCGACAAAGTCATCCTTGAACGTTTACACATCGAGGCCCCAGAACCAGACCTCACGCGGTGGAGTCACATGGTGGACCGGGCGGGGCAGGCTTCCGAGGTTGTCACGATCGGTCTGGTTGGCAAGTACGTCGACCTGCCAGACGCCTATTTGTCGGTCGTCGAGGCCCTACGTCACGGAGGATTCGCCAACGATGTAAGGCTCGACCTTCGCTGGATCCCGGCCGAGGATATGACTGGCCTGTATGCGGCCAGCCACATGGAGAATCTTGACGGGATTCTCATACCGGGTGGGTTCGGGCCACGGGGTATCGAGGGCAAGATTGAAGCGATCCGATTCGCCAGGGAGCAACGGATCCCGTTCCTCGGTCTCTGTCTCGGTCTTCAATGTGCGGTCATTGAATATGCTCGCAACGTTGCCGGTCTTGCCAATGCCCATTCAGCCGAGTTTGAGCCGATGGCCCCACACCGGGTCATCGACCTGATGGAAAGTCAGCAAGACGTCTCCGAAAAAGGCGGAACGATGCGCCTCGGTTTGTATGCCGCCAAACTGGCCAAAGGTTCGCTTGTTGAGTCGCTGTACAAGGACGAGGTCATCTACGAACGCCATCGCCATCGGTATGAGGTGAACAACAAGTATCGCGCCCCGCTCGAAGCGGCCGGCCTTCGATTGTCGGGAGTCTCACCGGATGGGCGGTTGGTTGAGATCATCGAGCTCCCCGGCCACCCGTTCTTCGTGGCCAGTCAATTCCATCCGGAATTCAAATCACGGCCGGACGAGCCGCATCCGTTGTTCGATGGGTTCGTGCTCGCAGCCAAAGAACGCTCCCATCGCCTTCCGGATATCGAGCTTTCGACGAGCGTGGTGACCGAGACGATTTAGTGCCGTTTCGTCACGTAGGTCGCCAGTCCCTCGTCACCGGAGCCTTTCTTTCGTTCGATCGTTTGGAGATCGAAAGCCCTGATGGGCACCGGGCCGAACGGTTCATGCTTAGCCACCCGGGTGCCGTCGCTTTATTGCCCGTCGATGGTGACGACGTGTTGTTGGTGCGTCAGTATCGGGGACCGGTCGACCTGGAGATGTTGGAAGTACCGGCCGGCAAACTCGATGCCGGCGAAACCGATGCTGTGGGTGCCGTACGTCGCGAGTGCAGGGAAGAGGTCGGCATGGATCCGGGAATTATCGAACCGCTCGGACACATGTTCACGAGTCCTGGCATCACCAACGAACGGATAGACCTGTTTTGGGTTGGCGATCTCAAACCCGTACCTGTCGGTCCCGATGGTCTCGAGGAGGAATACTCCGAGATCATTCGAGTTCCCATCGACAGCCTGGGCGAACTGGTGGCTTCAGGGACGTTGACCGACGGGAAGTCGATCGCCGCGATTAGCCGATACCTTTTCCGCAATGGCGCTTGAAAAAGCAATCGACGACTATCTGTCATTCCTGCTTATCGAGCGCGGCCTGGCGTCGAACACGGTCGTCGCCTACCGGCGTGACCTCGGCCAATATCGGCTGACCGTCGGCGAGGAACCGCAACTTCGTGACATTGAGAGGTTTGTTGAGGATCTAACCGACCTGGGGTTGGCAACCGCAACCATCGCCAGGAAGATAGCGGCAGTCAGAGGGCTGCACCGATTTATGGTGGCCGAGGGTCTGCGAACAGACGACCCGTCAGTGCTCATCGAAACGCCACCTCAGCCGGACTCGTTACCGAAAGCTCTCGATGTCGATGAAATGGTACGTCTGTTGGAAGCGGCTTCAAGGGTCGGTCCGACGGGTACCCGCGACCGGGCGCTGGTCGAGTTCATGTACGGATGTGGAGCGCGGGTGAGTGAGGCCGTGGCACTGGACACCCATAACCTCGACCTCGTCGATCGAACCGCGCTCATCACGGGTAAAGGCAACAAGCAGCGGATGGTCCCTTTGGGATCGTTCGCTGTCGAGGCTCTTACAACCTGGCTTGACGACCGGATCGGATGGGTTGGCCCTGAACAGCCAGCCGTCTTTGTCAATCGTCGGGGGGGACGACTGACCCGCCAAAGCATCTTCACCATCGTTCGGACCGCCGGTGAAGTAGCCGGCCTGGAAGGCCACGTTTCGCCGCATTCGTTGCGCCATTCTGCAGCCACCCACATGGTTGAGGGTGGTGCGGATCTTCGTAGCATTCAAGAGATGCTCGGTCACGTGAGTATTTCGACTACGCAGATCTACACCAGAGTG
>CAJQPD010000193.1 GCA_905480085.1 uncultured Acidimicrobiia bacterium | reverse complement strand
CGCTCCGATATCGAGCAGTTGAACGCAAGGCCGATCTTCGTAATCCATTCAATGGCTTTACGGTTGGGCACCGGTAACGCGCCGGGCAGGCCAAGGCAGACCGGGCAGACATTGGTATTTGGTTCGGCCTCAAAGTCGACTGCACATCCACAAAACATTTTCGAGGCAGTCTCAAGTTCGACATGAACCTCGATTCCGATGACTGGCTCCCAATTCACGACGCCACCACTTCGAGGACAGGGCGGCCGATGTCATCGGACAACGCTTCGATGGCGGCGGCAACCTGGAACATGACCGTTTCGCCGAGCGCCGGAGCCATGACCTGGAACCCGATCGGTAGTCCACTCGCCGACAAGCCAACCGGTACCGACATGGCAGGATGGCCAGACAGATTGGATGGAATCGTGCAGACGTCCTGCATGTACATCGAAAGTGGATCTTGTGTCTTGGCTCCCAACTCAAAAGCCGGGGCCGGGGCGGTCGGTGAGACAAGCACGTCCACCTGCTCGTATGCGGCGGCGAACTCCTGAATGATGAGCGTTCGAACCCGCTGGGCCTGACCATAGAAGGCGTCGTAGTAGCCCGCCGACAACGCATAGGTCCCGAGCAGGATTCGGCGGATCACCTCAGCGCCAAATCCCTCCGCTCTGGTCAACGACATCATCTCATCGACGGTGCTGCCCTCGACCCTCAAGCCATATCGAACCCCGTCGAAGCGGGCAAGGTTCGCCGAACATTCGGCCGGGGCGATCAGGTAGTACGCCGACAACGCCGTCGCGGTGGACGGCAGGGAGAGTTCGACGATCTCGGCACCGGCGTTCGCCAACCGATCGACGGTGGACCGGAAGGCGGCCAGAACTTCGTCGTCGATCCCTTCGCCCGACAATTCATTCACAACACCAACTCGCAAGCCCTCGACGCCGGCTCCGAGTCGTTCGGTCCCCGAGGGGGCCGGGCCGGGGAACGAGGTGGCGTCGTGGGGATCATGACCGGCGATCGCCTCGTAGAGGACAGCGGCGTCTTGCACCGAGCGCGTCAGGGGGCCGATCTGATCGAGCGAGCTGGCGAAGGCGATCAGACCGTATCGAGATACCAGGCCGTAGGTGGGTTTCATGCCGACCAGTCCGCACAGGGCGGCCGGTTGTCGGATGGAGCCACCGGTATCGGATCCAAGGCTGGCAAGAGCCGAACCAGCGGCCACCGCGGCCGCCGAACCACCAGAAGACCCGCCCGGAACCGTATCGAGGTTCCACGGGTTGCGGGTCGGACCAAATGCCGAGTTTTCGGTTGATGAACCCATGGCGAACTCGTCCAGGTTGGTCTTACCAACGAACACCGCGCCGGCTTCACGAAGCAGTTTGACGACGGTGCCGTCATAGGGCGGGATGTATCCCGACAGCATCTTCGACGATGCCGTGGTCTCAATCCCTCTGGTCATCATGTTGTCTTTGAGAGCTATCGGCAGCCCGTCGAGCAGCCCGATCGGCTTCTCGTCGGCGATCCGGCGGTCTGACGCCTCAGCCGCCGCCATGGCCCCCTGACGATCGATTGTTAGATATGCGTGGACTGAGGCTTCAGTAAGGCTTGCTCGATGGAGGACTGACTCCGTGAGCGCCACCGATGTGCATTCCCCGGCGCGCAGAGCCGCGGCAGCCTCGACAAGCGTGAGCTCGGAAAGTTCGGTCATTCGTTGTCCAGGGATGGGGGAACCCGGAAGAACCCGTCGGTGGCATCGGGTGCCTGCGACAACACCTCATCCCTATCCAGCGAGGGCGTCACGACGTCATCGCGAAAAGCATTCACCATGTCCAGGGGGTGCGAGGTCGGCGGGACGCCCTCGGTTGGGAGCGCCTGGACTTTGGCCGCATGGTCAAGAATCACGGCTAGTTGGGCGCGGTAGGCCGCCATCTCTTGTTCGGAAAGCTCGATTCGAGCAAGTTTGGCGACGTGGGCAATGTCAATGTCGATCGGCATGACCGATGAGTCTAGGCGGTCTCGATATGGGCGATAATCACCCGATCAGCTCCTCCATGGAGGGATGCTCGAACCGAGCAGTACCGTCAGAGATCAATACCCATCTCTGAAAGCAGCGTTATCACCCGTCGTTGGATTTCGTCGCGCACGATCCGCACGGCGTCCAGGTCCTGGCCGTGTGGGTCGGCCAGCTCCCAGTCGAGATACTGTTTGCCGGGAAAGTACGGGCAAGCATCTCCGCAACCCATCGTCACGACCCCGTCGCTGGCCTGAACGATCTCAGTCGTGAAGGGCACCGGGAACTGGTTCGAGATGTCGATGCCAACCTCTCGCATCGCCTCCACCGCTACCGGATTTATCTCCGGGCCAGGGTTTGAACCGCCACTGAACACGACCGCCCGATCACCGGCCAGGTGTCGAGCAAAACCAGCCGACATTTGCGACCGACCGGCATTATGAACGCAGACAAAGATCATGCTCGGGGGCCGAACTTCGGACGCGATCATCTCGACAGCCATGACTCGCTGCTCCGTAAAGGCGTCTATCTGAGAATCGGTGTAGTCGGCCGGATAGGAACCCAGCAGGATGACGGTCTCGGGGCGGCTTGCTGCGGGGCTTTGGGACATGGGCGCCATATTACCGACCGCACTTTCTGCGACAGCTGACAGCCCAGCGCTAGCTTTACCGGTAGAGGAAGGAAGGCCCGCCGTGCGTGTACTCATTGCAGCATCCGAATACTCGCCCCTCGCCCGAACCGGAGGCCTTGGCGAGGCAGTGGCCGGCATTGCCCACGGAGTCGCCGCCGAAGGCCACTCCGTCAGAGTTGTCATCCCCCGCTACCGGCACCTCCACGATCTCGGGGACCGACACGCCGGAATCGGATTCGCAGACTCACTCTGGCTACACCGGGACGGCAACGTTGAAGTCGTTCTCGTGGATGATCCGGCCTCGTTTGATCGGCCTGGCATCTACGGGGACACGCCCGGAAACGGCTACCAGGACCAGTGGCAACGTTTCGGGCGATTCTCCACGGTGGTGGCTGCCATCGCGCACGACGTCGATGTCGTTCACCTCCACGACGCACACACTGGAGCGGTGTCACTCATCACCGACCGGCCGACCGTATTTACGGTGCACAACGCGGTGTATCCAATCGTTGGCCCGTTGCTTGAAGCACGCGAACTCTTGGGCGCCGACAAGCGATCCACGAATCTCGGAGGGCCGCTGGAGTGGTATGGCGAAGCCAATTATCTGAAGGCAGGAGTGGCCCTGGCCGACATCGTCACGACCGTGAGCCCGACCTTCGCCAAACAACTTCTGACCGACCCCTCTGTTTCCGGTGGCCTCGACGGCGTATTGAACGCTCGGAGCCAACCACCGATCGGCATTGTGAACGGGATCGATCCCGTGGCCTGGAATGCCGAAACAGATGACTCGCTCGCTTCAACCTTCGGACCTCATGAACTGGGCGGGCGCCTCGCCAATCGCGAGATGCTCATCGAGATGGCAGGAATCGACGATGGTGTGGTCTTTGGCAACGTCGGGCGCATGTCCGAACAGAAGGGCCTGGCCCTGCTCGACGACCATCTCGACTCACTTGTATCCGAAGGCGCTCGCTTTGTCCTCGTCGGCAGCGGGGAACTTGATGCCATGGTCGATGGCTGGGCGATTCGCCACCCTCAGGCTGTCTGGCACGGCCCGTACTCGGAAGGGCTCAACCGACTGGTCGCCGCAGGCACGGACTGCTACGTGATGCCATCGCGGTTTGAGCCTTGCGGTATCGGTCAGATGTACGCCATGAGATACGGGTCGATTCCTGTCGTTCGTTTGACGGGCGGACTCGCCGACACCGTCATTGACGTGGACGAGAATCCAGATCTGGCTACCGGGTTCGGTTTTCGTGCGTTCGAGCCGATCGAAGTGGCCAAGACCATCCGTCGCGCCATGCGACTGTTCCGGACCGACCAGCCAACCTGGACCGCCCTTCAGCAGCGAGGAATGTCCAATGACTTCTCATGGGCGAATGCTTCACGCTCATACATCAAGGCATATGAGCAGGCGATTCGACTCTCGTAGAGGCTCCGGCCAACTACCGTTGCACTCATGACCACCCGACTCGCAGGCCTACTCATAGTGACCATGCTCCTCGGAGCGTGCTCGTTGCTCCCAACGGCAACAACCGTGCCAGGGGACACCACGACAACGACAGTCGATGACAACACAGATGTGTCACCGACCAGTCCTCCTGCCACGACGATGCCCGCCACCGAGCCGGTTTCAGGAGTCATGGTGGTTACCGACCATGCACTAACCCTGGTCTACGACGACGCACCGGCCGCCATCCTTACCGGCGATATCGACTATCCCCTGGCATCGGCATTCGTTGACCTCATCGGGGGCATCGTCTTCCAATACCAGGACCCGGGACCCGGCGTCTCATCTGGCATCTTGCGCCTCCTACCGGGCACGATCGAGCCGCTCGAACTGATCGCCGAAGCCGACGGACAAGCGATAACGTTGCTGGATGTCGCACCGATCGACGGGCGGCCAAATGTCATCTACCTGAGCCGACCCGACGGCGAAGTAGTTGGTGGACAGCTCCTCGCCGCAGACCTCCAGGGTGGAGCCCCGTTGGTGCTTTATGACGGCCCTGATCTGGTTTCCGGTGACGCGGACGGACCGACAATCCTCGTCGAACAGCAAGTCAATGCCACCTGCAACAAACTCGTCGCTTTCAAAGATGGAGAGCCGATTTGGAACTCCGACTGCACTGACGGTTCAGGTCCCTTTTCGGTAGCGGTCTCGGATGGTCTCGTGGCCACGGTACTGGCCGGCCAGGTGATCGTCTCACGAGTCGACGATCAATCAACAACTGTTTACGACGTGGCTTCGGCGGTGCGGGTTTTCGACCTCGACGAAGATTCTGCGCTGGTTACCGACCAATCAGGCTCTCTCATGGTCGTCGGTGAAGCGAGTCAAGTAGTGATCCCCACCACCGATCCCATCCGATCGGCCTCACTATTCAATAGCCCCTTGGCGGTGACCGAGGGGCATCGACTCGGTGGCATTCGCGTGGCACCGGGACCGTGCTCTGCCGCCGGCCAGCCCTCCGTTCCGCCGGTCACGCCGGCCTTGCCGGATACCGTTGCGGCGATCCGCTCGGCCATCGTTGAACGCGCCGTGGCTTGTGACTTTGATGCCCTGGCCGCGCTCACATCCTCATCGTTCGTCGTCGATCTGGCGGGAGGCGACCCTCGCAGATACTGGATGGCATCAGAAGCGCGGTTCGGCGACGACCTGTCTCTGATCGTGCGAATTCTCAACTTGCCGCACGCGGTCAGCCTGCTCCCTGACGGGCGTTCGATCTATGTGTGGCCGTCGGCGGCCGTCGACGAGCCCACCGATGCCGATTGGGAGGCCCTTCGACCGGTCTTCAATGAGGAGGAAATCGACGCCATGCGGCAGCAAGGCGGCTACACCGGGCATCGCATCGGGATCGCCGAAGATGGCGAGTGGCTGTTCTCGGTGGCAGGCAACTAGCAGTGGATAGCGAGAGTCCCGCCCTCCGACGGGAGGTTCTCGCCGTTGTCTCGATCGCCCTCCAATCCCCCGCCAATCGCCCGACTGACCGGGCGCTCCGCCGATTGGGGCGGACCCCAACGGACGATCCAGCGGCCGATGCCATCCGCCTGGCGATGGAGAAGCCGGGACGTCTCACGGGCAGCCTGGTCGTACCGACCTCCGATGCCGAGGCAGCGGCGGCTCTGAGTGCCTTGAGCCAACAACAACGCCTCATCCTGCTCCTCCATCACGGACGGCATTGGGATGAGGCGCGCATCGCCAGGGCGCTGGGAGCTCACCACGGCGCCGAAGACATACGAGACGCCGAGGCGACCGTTTCCCCGGAGCTCAGGCCCCGATTGGCCTGGGAGGTCGACCAGCAGCTCCGAACCATCGTCCTCGGCGAGCCCCCAACCCAATCGGGCCGCCTCATCAAAGGCTTTGCCGCCCTCGTCGTCGGGGTAGGGGTAATTCTCGCTTTCCTGGCGTTTACCCGGGCCAGTATCGATCGACCCGACCTCATCCAACTGCGCCCGGGCGGCCTGGTCAGAGCTGACTCGGAAGGCGAACTCACCAGACTGATCGAGGAGCAGGTCTCCGTAGCCAGGGTGACCCCGGACAATGCCATTCTGTATCAATTTACGGGAGGCCCGGGGGTGGCGGGGGGTTCCATCTGGTACAGCCCCCGACCCGGAGAACGGGCCGGCCAGTTGGTCGGCAAAACCGGTGGAGCTCTCGGCTGGGTAGAACCCGAATACCTGCCCGCCGGGCTGAATGCCGCCCACCGGTACGCCATCGCCATCACCGAAGACACCAACACCGATTCAAGCGGGACCACCACCACCGCCCACCGGGTTGTGCGCTCTCACCGTCTCCGAAAGCATGGCGGACGAGGGCTCCGCGGGTCTGGTCCCACCGCCCTTTATTGCGCACTGGTCGCA
>CAJQPD010000192.1 GCA_905480085.1 uncultured Acidimicrobiia bacterium | reverse complement strand
GATCCCGGCGCGAGCTGTCGTCGTGCAAGGGAGCCGGCCCCGGGAGTTCGAAGGGGGAACCGCCTACCTGCAATGCGCCTACATCATCGGATATCGGTCCGAGGAAACGGACAAGAAGGTGAGTTTGAACGAGGCGTTGCGGACTTTTGGAGTGAGCGTATGACCGAGTTGCTCGACACGCTGATCTGGTTGGTCGACGTTCGATCGGAAATCGGCCAGGAAGAGCAGATTTGTAATGAGATCGAGGGCCGCTTTTCGGCAACCTACACCCACGATGAGATCACCCGGGTGGGTAATGCTCTCGTTGTCGGGCGCTGCGTTGGGAATCCGCTCATTCTGCTGGTCGGCCACATTGATACCGTTCCCCATCAGGGCCAACCTGCGGCCTATGTCGCCGACGAGCGACTCCACGGCCTCGGTGCTTCAGACATGAAAAGCGGAGTGGCGGTCATGATCCACCTGCTCGAAGATCCCGCCGTCATCGACGGACCGTATGACGTTGTCGGGGTCTTCTATGACAAGGAGGAGGGTCCGATCGCCGACAATCAGTTGGGGACCATCCTTGATACGGTGCCGTTCCTCACCGACGCTGAGTTCGGCATAGTGCTCGAACCAACCGACCTGAATCTGGAGCTGGGATGCAACGGAGCCATGAACGCCCTCGTGAAGTTCTATGGCCGGTCGGCGCATAGCGCCCGACCCTGGTTGGGCGAGAACGCCATCACCAAGGCCGCCCCGTTGCTCGCCAAATTCGCGGCTCGGGAGCCAAAGCCAACCAACCACGGCGGCCTTGACTTCCTGGAGGTGATGAGCCCAACCCTCGCCAAAGGCGGTGTAAGCCGCAACGTGATCCCTGCCTACTTCGAGTTCAATGTTTCGTACCGATTTCCCCCGACGCTGAGTCTTGAGGAAGCCGAAGAGCACTTGCGGGCGTTCTGCGAGGAGGCCGATGAGATAGAAGTCACCGACCGCGCCCTGGCGGCTCCGGTACCCCAAGACAACCCTCACATGGATCGGTTGGCAGCGATCACCCAGGCGCCCAGAGCGCCGAAACAGGGCTGGACCGACGTGGCTCGCCTTGCCGAGTACGGAATAGCCGCCATCAACTATGGTCCGGGCGAGGTGGCGATGGCTCATCAATTGGCCGAATCGGTCCCGATCGAGCATCTGCCCGTGGCATTCGGTCACATCCGCAAGTTTCTAACGGAGTAACTATGACAACGATCGCATCATATGGAGCCTGGGATTCACCACTGACCGCCCGCTTGTTGACCGAGGCAGGAGTAGGACTCGGAGGAGCCGCCATGATCGGCGACGTCCTCTACTGGGCTGAGAACCGGCCAACCGAAGACGGACGTACCGCCCTGGTCAGACGGGACCCAGATGGGCTGGTACGCGACGTGACTCCCGAAGGGTTCAACGCCCGGACCCGGATTCACGAATACGGTGGCGGTGCCATCGGAATCGACGGTGACATCATCCTGGCTGCCTCCTTCGAAGATCAGCGGATCTACCGCCTCGGCCAGGGTGATCCGGTCCCGCTGACCCCCGAGCCGGACCTTCCCGCCGGTGCACGATACGCCGATTTTGCGTTTCATGGCGACCTGGTCATTTGTGTTCGCGAACTCCACCAGACGGATCGTGAACCCGTCAACGAACTGGTGGTATTTCCGCTCGACGGCGGGGCTTCACCGGCGGCGATCGTCTCCGGTCATGACTTTTTCTCCAATCCTCGGGTGAGCCCTGATGGAACTCAGCTCGCCTGGCTGGCTTGGGATCACCCTCGTATGCCGTGGGACGGGACCGAATTGTATGTGGCCGATCTGGCCGTTGACGGCTCCGTCGCCAATGCCCGCCTGGTTGCGGGTCATGCCACGGAATCGATCTTCCAGCCGGAGTGGTCGGCAGATGGTCTTCTCCACTTTGTGTCAGATCGGACTGGTTGGTGGAACCTGTACCGTCGCGAAGCAGATGGCTTGACCACCGCATTGCACGATGCCGAACTGGAGTTCGGCCATCCCCAATGGGTGTTTGGCATGAGCCGATACACCTTCCTCCCGGACGGTCGGATCGCCGCCATCTATCAGGAAAACGGTTGGTTCCGGCTCGGCGTGATTGACGATGCCGGGATGCGGAGCATCGCGCTTGACCGAACCGACCTGGCCCCATCGATCTCGGTTGGCAGCGGCAAGGTTTGGCTGGTGGGCAGCAGCCCGACTCTTCCCGATGCGGTGTTTGGCGTCGATGTCGATACCGGCGAAGTGGAGATTGTCAAACAGGCACTGTCTGTCGATTTCGATCCGGCCCTGTTCTCGATGCCAGAAACGATTACGTTTCCCACCACTGACGATGCGGTGGCACACGCCTTCTACTATCCGCCGACCAATCCTGATTTCGAGGCGCCTAATGGGGATCTGCCACCGCTAGTCGTCATGTCCCATGGGGGCCCGACCTCGGCGACCACCGCCGGGTTCCGCCTCGAAAAGCAGTACTGGACGAGCCGGGGGTTTGGCGTTGTTGACGTGAACTATCGGGGCTCGACCGGTTACGGCCGGGCGTATCGCAACGCACTCGGTGGCCGATGGGGGATCGTCGACACCGACGACTGCATCGCGGCGGCCAACTTTCTCGTGAACCGGGGTGAGGTCGACCCCGCTCGGTTGGCCATCCGGGGCGGTTCCGCCGGCGGC